>NZ_JBHVHQ010001194.1:0-2002 GCF_042800135.1 Streptomyces sp. NPDC057654
CGGCTGGGCGCCGCGCTGTCCCGCTTCGCGACCCTCTCCACCGACCGGCTGCTCACCCGCCCGGACCGGCCCGCCGCAGAGACCCTGGCCGGACGCGGCCTCTCCCCCCGCGCCGTCGAGAGCTTCCTGCGTCCGCTGCTGATCTCGCTGCTCGGCGACCCGGCCCTCACCACGTCCAGCCGCGTCGCCGACCTGGTGCTGCGCGGGTACGCGCGCGGCCGGCTGTGTCTGGCGGCCGGCGGGGCGGCCACGATCCCCGAGCTGCTGGTCGCGGCCCTGCCGCCCGGCACGGTGCGTACGGGCGTACAGGCGAAGTCGGTGTGCACCACGTCCGTCTCCACCGCCGGTCACGGCGACATCCGCTGCCGCTCCGTCGTGGTCGCCACAGGGGCCCGCGCCGCCGCCGAACTCGTCCCCGGGCTGCGGCTCCCCGCGTTCCACCCGGTCACGGTGGTGCACCACACCGCCGACGAGCCGCCGCTGCGCGGACCGGCACTCGTCCTCACCGGCGACGGGCCCGGCCCGGTCGCGCACACCATGGTGGCGGGCGAAGTCGACCCGGACCGCACCCCGCCCGGCCGCACCCTGATCACCTCGACGGTCCTGGGGAGCGCGGCGGCCCTGCCCACCGGCGAGCTGGACCGCGCGGCCCGCGCCCAACTGGCCGCCGTCTACGGCACGTCCACCGCCGGCTGGCGCCTGCTGGCCGCGTACCACGAGCCCGACGCGATCCCCGCCATGACCGCGCCGCACGACCTCCGCCGCCCGGTCCGGCTCCTCTCCGGGCTGTACGTCTGCGGCGACCACCGCGACACCAGCACCGTCCAGGGCGCCCTCTACTCGGGCCGCCGGGCCGCCCGCGCGGTCCTGAACGACCTGGGCGTCACCGCCGACGAACCGACGACGCTGCGCGCGGCGTAGCAGGCACGGCGGCACAGCGGCACAAGCCGCACAGCGGCACGGCGGCACGGCGGTACAACAAGCGGCACAGCGGTACGGCGGCACAAGCCGCACGGCGGGCCGGGCGGCGGCCGCGCCCGCTACCCGATCGCGGCCACCCGCTCCCGGTACCCGCGCACGGCCGCGGCGTCCCGGTACGGCTCCAGCCGCCGCTCGAAATCCCGTACGTACTCGATGGCGCGTGCGGAGCGCATCTCGGACGCCTGCTGCGCCGCCTCGGCCCCCAGCACACACGCCTGCTCCAGCTCCCCGAGCCCCAGCCGCGCCGACGCCAGCACCACCCGGCAGAACAGCCGGCTGCGCGCGAACCCGGCGCCGCGCAGTTGCAACGACCGCTCCGCGTGCAGCGCGGCGGCCCGGTACTGCTGGAGGTCCCGGTAGCAGTGGCCGAATTCGTCGGCCAGCTGCGCCTCGTCGAAGAACCGCGCCCAGTACGGCACCTCGTCCCCCGGCCGCGCCGTCTCCAGCGCCCGCTCCGCCCGCGCGAGGGAGGCGGTGCACGCCCGTACCTCGGTGAGCACGCCGTGCCCGCGCGCCTCCACGGCGTGCAGCAGCGCCTGCACCACGGGCGGCGCGCCCGACCCCACGCCCTGCTGGGCGACGCGCGCCAGCTGCACGGCCTCCCGGCCGTGTCCGAGGTACACGGCCTGCCGGCTCATGGTGACCAGGACGTAGCTGCCGTACGCGCGGTCCCCGGCGGCCTGCGCCAGCCGCAGCGCCTGCACGAAGTACCGCTGCGCCAGCCCGTGCGCGGCGATGTCGTACGAGGTCCACCCCGCCAGCCGCGTGAGATCGGCCGCCGCGGCGAACAGCCGTCGCCCGGTGGCCTCGCCGTACGCGCCGCGCAGCATCGGTTCCACTTCGTGTTCCAGATAGCGCACCAGCGCCTGGCGCGCGTGGCCGCCGCCGTAGGCGTGGTCGAGGGTCCGGAAGAGGTCCCCCACCGACCGCAGCGCGGCGACGTCGCCCATGGAGACGCGGGCGCCGGGGCCGCGCTCGGTCTGGCGCTGGCGCGGTACGGGCCCGCGCCCCTGTACGGGCA
>NZ_JBHVHQ010001195.1:0-2001 GCF_042800135.1 Streptomyces sp. NPDC057654
CCGCGCCCACTCCGCGGCGAAGGCCAGGACTTCCTTGCCGTCCTTGCGCTTGGAGTGGATGAAGACGGCGTCCGCGCCGGCCCGCCGGTACGCCTCGCCCCGGTCGAGTGCCTCGGCGAGGCCGCGACCGGAGACCAGCGCCTCGACGCGGGCGATGACGCAGAAGTCGCCGTCGGTCTGGCTGTCCTTGCAGGCGGCGATCTTCCCGCAGAACTCGCCGACGTCCGCGAGGGGCTGCTCGTCGCCGATGAACGAGTTCGTCTTGGGGAACAGCTTGTCCTCGATGCAGACCGCCGAGACGTCCAGGCGGCACAGCTGGCGTACGAACCGGCGGGCGTTGTTGAAGTTCCCGTATCCGGTGTCGCCGTCGACCATGATCGGGATGGTGGTGGCGTCGGCCATGTAGCCGACGGTGTCCAGGACCTCGCTCGCCGAGATCTCATTGCTGTCCCGCACGCCGAGCGCGGTGGAGATCGAGAATCCGGACGCCCAGATGCCGCCGAAGCCGACGTCCTGCACGATGCGCGCGGAGAGCCCGTTGTGCGCCTCCATCAGGAAGCTGAGGCCGGGCGAGTCGAGCAGCTTGCGCATCCGGGCGGACCTGGAGGCCGAGGTGTACTGCTGTGTGCTTCCCATTGCCGTTCTTCTCCTGTTCTCTTCCCCTGTTCAGCGGGTGTGCTCTTCGGTCGCCGGCTCGTATCCCCAGCCGGCGCGGTCGCGGCGGGCGCGGCGCAGCGTGGCCTCCCGCCGGACGGTGTGGGTCAGCTCCAGGTGCTCCAGATAGCCGTAGCCCTCGCCGTTGCCGAGCTTGATCAGCGCGCCGGAGCCGCTGAACCCGTGCGCCACGCAGGGGGCGACCCACAGGCTGTCGTCCGGGGCCAGCGGCTGCTCGCGGACGCTCCCGTCGCCCTCGGCCCACCACGCCGTGGGGGCCCCTCGGGTCACCAGGAAGTGGCTCGCGCCGTGGTCGAACAGGTCGAGCGGCGCCCGCGCGTCGCGGTCCACGGCGAGGTACAGCCCCACCAGGTCGGGCAGTTGGGGCGCGCCCGCCATGGAAGCGGCCCGGTACGCGCCGAATTCCCGTACGGACGCGATGCCCTGCTCGATCGTGCACCAGGTCTTGCCGATCTCGTCGTGCAGCGGCTCGGGCGGCAGCAGCAGCCGGTGGTCGACGCCGAGGACCGCGCCGACGCGCCGCACGGCCGCCGCGTCCAGCGCGCCCCGGTCCCCGGACAGGCACCGGTCGACGGCGTCCCGCGGTACGTCCGCGGCCGCCGCGAGCGCCTGACGGCCGTACGCCCTGCGGGCCATGGCGATGTCCAGCATCGCCGCCTGGTCCCCGGCGGACCAGTCCGCGACGAACCGGTCGTACGAGCTGTCGGGCCAGTCGTTGGCCAGCGTCAGCAGGGCGTGCAGGTTGGACTTGGCGGTGTAGGAGATGATCCGGGCGCTCTCGTCGCCGGCCAGCGAGTAGCTGTGCGGCCGGTAGGACGGTTCGAGGTACGAGTCACCGATGATCCACTCGTGCCCTGTGCCCCGATTGGCCCTGAGCACGGCCCAGTTGAGGCCGGTGATCTCCTCGCCCCAGCGGCCGTGGATGTCGCCGGGGCCGATGTTCACGGTGATCGCCGGTTCCAGATGGCCGTTGTTGAGCCGCGGCAGCCGGCCCTCGGGGCAGAGGATGTCCAGGATGACCGGGGAGACGTACCCCGAGGGGGCGGGCAGCGAGTAGTAGTTGTAGAAGTGGATGCCGTCGCGCCGCACCGCGCGCCGCGTCGCCTCGGTCTCGGCGCGGCTCTGGTGGATCGCGGCGGGCGTCCGCCCGGCGCCGGGGGCCAGCGCGTCGGGGGCGATGTCCAGGGCGGCGGCCAGGCGCCGCAGCTCCGGTTCGGCGAGCTCGATCCGCCCGCCGGCCTCGCCGCCGCCGAGGTCCAGCTTGACGCCGGTGAGGCCGAGTACGTGGTCGGGGGTGAGCTTGCGCGCGTTGAGCCAGTGCATAAG
>NZ_JBHVHQ010001196.1:0-1999 GCF_042800135.1 Streptomyces sp. NPDC057654
GGCCTGGACCAGGCAGGCGCGGCGGGCCGTCTGGCGGTCCAGGCTCAGGAACGGGCGGCGGTAGCGGCGGCCGTCGCCGGAGGCCACGGCCATGCCGGAGAGGGAGCGGGTCCCGGAGCCGCGGGCGAGGCCGAGGAGGACCGTCTCGGCCTGGTCGTCGCGGGTGTGGCCGAGCAGGACCGCGGCGGCGCCGTGCCGCTCCGCGGCGGCGTTCAGCGCGGCGTAGCGGGCGTCGCGGGCCGCGGCTTCGGGGCCGCCGTCCCGGCCGACGGTGACGGTGACGGACTCGACGGGGTCCAGTCCGATGGCGGTGAGGCGGGAGACGACCTCGGCGGCGCGGAGGTCGGAGCCGTACTGGAGGCCGTGGTCGACGGTGACACCGCCGGCCCGGATGCCGAGTTTCGGGGCCTCGAAGGCCAGGGCGGAGGCGAGTGCCATGGAGTCGGCGCCGCCGGAGCAGGCGACGAGGACGAGCGGCCGGCGGCCGGGGGCGGCCGCTGCCTGGCCGGCCGGCGCGGAGCCGGGGGCCGGTGGCGTCAGGGGCGCTCGGGGCGCGGGGGACGCTTGCGGCACGGAGTGACCGGTGAGGTCGTTGAGGACGTCGTGGAGTACGCGGCGGACCGCCAGGCGTATCGCGGCGACCGCTGGATGGGGACCCATGTCCGTTTCCAATCGTTCAATTGGAGATGCCTCGGAGCGGATGAGCTTCGAGCCTCAGTCACGCTGAGTGTGTAGATGGTGACAGAGACGAGCTACTCTCCGAGCATCGCACGCCCGCCCACGGCCCACGGTCCCTCGGACGGGTGATTACAGGGGGCGTTCTTCTGCCGGGGACGCCCCCGGTTCACGACTCTGCTTTACGGTGCACCCTCGCGACCCAGTCCGCCGGTTTGGCGATCTCCGCCTTGGTCGGGAGCGTGTTCGGGGACGTCCAGACCCGGTTGAAGCCGTCCATACCGACCTCGTCCACGACAGCCCGTACGAACCGCTCCCCGTCCCGGTACTGGCGGAGCTTGGCGTCGAGGCCCAGCAGCTTGCGCAGCGCCGCGTCGAGCCGGCCGGCCCCGCTGGCGCGCCGCCGCTGGAACTTCTCGCGGATCTCGGCGACCGAGGGCACCACGTCCGGTCCGACGCCGTCCATCACGTAGTCCGCGTGCCCCTCCAGGAGCGACATCACGGCGGTGAGCCGGGAGAGGATCTCGCGCTGGGCCGGGGTCTGGACCAGCTCCACGATGGAGCGCCCGCCGTCGTCGGCGTCGTCGGGCCGGTTGCCGGTCAGCGACTGGGCGGCCTCGCGGAAACGTTCCAGGAGAGTGGCCGGGTCGACCTCGGTCTCGCCGAGGAACGACTGGATCTCGCCCTCGATGTGGTCGCGCAGCCAGGGCACGGCCGTGAACTGCGTGCGGTGCGTCTCCTCGTGCAGGCAGACCCAGAGCCGGAAGTCGTGCGGGTCCACGTCCAGCTCGCGCTCCACGTGGACGATGTTCGGCGCGACGAGCAGCAGCCGCCCGCCGCCGGTGACCGAGCCCGGCAGGTCGCGGGTGGCCGGCGCGAAGGTCTCGTACTGGCCGAGGACCCGGGAGGCGAGGAAGGACAGCAGCATGCCCAGCTCCACGCCGGTCACCTTGCCGCCGACCGCGCCGAGCACGGCCCCGCCGGGCATCGTGCCGCGGCGCTCCTGCATCTTCTCCAGCAGCGGCTTGAGCACCGCGCGGAACCCGGCGACGTTGGCCCTGATCCAGCCCGCCCGGTCCACGACCAGGACCGGGGTGTCGCCCCCGTCCTCGCCCGCCGGGACCATCCGGGTGAAGGCCCGTACGTGCTCCTCGGAGGACTTGGCGTGCCTGCGCAGCTCCGCGACGATGGCGCGCGCCTCGTCGCGGCTCACCTCGGGCCCCGGCCTCACCAGCCGGGTCGCGGTCGCCACCGCGAGGTTCCAGTCGACCATCTCCGCACCACCGATGCTCGTCATGACTTCACCGTTCGTGGCCGCCCGGGG
>NZ_JBHVHQ010001197.1:0-1996 GCF_042800135.1 Streptomyces sp. NPDC057654
GCCACTGAACGCTAGTGCGCGCAACGCGCCGCTGCCCCCGGCCGTCGCGGTCGGGGGCAGCGGTTGTGCCGAGTGCGGGTCAGCTGGTTGCTGTCGCCTTGGCTAGGGCCTTGCCGAGGTGCCGGTCGACGAGGGCCGGGGCCCCCGAGACGATCACGAGCACGTCGCCGTCACGGACGGCGGTCTGCTTCATCACGGTGTGCTGCCCACCGGTGGAGAACGTCAGGAGCTGGCTCCACTGCTCGTCACCGAGCCGGCGGGGCGCGGCCATCTTCTGCGAGGCCATGTCGATCGCGGTGCCGCCCGCGACGACCTGGTAGGTGGGGCACCCGGTCATGGCGTCGAAGATCCTGCCGATGCCGGCGGACAGCTTGCGGGCGTGGTCGCTGTAGAGCTCCTCGGTGACCTCCGCATCGCTGCCGCCGGTGTAGGCGAAGGCGGTCTTCGCCCGGCGGGGGAAGGCGAGCGAGCCGCCGGTCGCCGCATCGCCGCCCAGCTCGTTCAGGGCGGGGCAGCCGACGACGGTGACATCGTCGTGCTGGGCGGGACGCTCGGGCTTGTGCAGGTAGCCGTTGCCGAGGTCGCTCGCGTCGAGCAGGCGCCTCTCCAGCGCGGCCGAGGAGAGCGGAGCGGCGTTCGGGGCGGTGTCGGCCGGCTTCCCGGCCCGGGCGGAGGAGGCCGTATCGGCCGTGGAGCCGGTGGTGTGGGCGGAGCAGGCGGGCAGGGCGAGGGCGGTGATGGCGGTGAGGGAGAGAGCGGCGGTGGTGACGCGAACGCGCATGGCGGAACTGACCCCTTGTGCTAGGCGGTGGGTGGTCAGTGAGGGCTCTTGGGCCCGTGGGTCGCGGGGGTGGGGGTCAGTGGCCGAGGTGGCGCAGGCAGTCCTCGAACGTGGCGTGCGTCGCGTCCGCGGGGCCAGTGTGCCGGTTGTACCAGGCGGTGTCGAGGCGCGTCTCGTGCCGCTGGTGGCCTGACCGGCAGCGCAGCCAGATCTGGTCGCGGGTGGAGAGGATGAGCCAGTCCCGGTACGCGCCGCACTCGGCGCAGGCGACGATCTCCCCGTCGAGGACGAGCGGCTGTCGCCAGGCCGTCATCCGGCCCTCCACCTGGTCATGGCTCGGCACGCGCAGCTCCGGCGGCAGGAAGTCATCCACCACGGCGGCCTGCTCGGCACGCTCCAGCTCGGCCCGCACCCGCTCGACCTCCGGCGGCACCTGCCCCTCCAACTGCGCGCACGCTTCGAAGAACTGGCGCTGCTTTTCGCTGAGTTCCGCCGCCCGGCGGCGGCGTATCCGGTGAAACACCCTCATCCTCTCCCTCGCCTCGTCCAGCACGCGTCACGATCGTGCCCCAAGCACGGGCGCAGGTTCAATTCACAAAGTCAACAGTCCCCACCCTCGGGCACGGGGCCGGCCCTCGGTTGCGCGCGAGCCGGGTCCCGTCCCTGGCGGGGATGTTCGGCAAGGCCGAGATCCAGTCCCCCAAGCCGCTGGCAACGCAATACGTCGAAGTTCGGCGGGAGTACCGGTCGATGCCGCCCATCTTCATGGGCCGCCTCAAGCTAATTCTGTGGCCAAGCGTGTCATGTCGACCGAATTTGGCCGATGAGTGCCTTCGGCTTTCCTGCCGTGACCTATTGTTTGCGGTTTGTGATCACTTTCGATCGGCATGCTAAGTGCGAAAAGAATGGGATTTCACGAGGGGGCCGGCGGCCCTGAACGCCCGCTCCGGCACGGTAGTTTCGTCCCGGACCCTCGATCGAGGGCCCGCCCGGGAAAGTGTGTCACCACAATCCCGGGGCGATCAGTTCGAAGGAAAACACGCAAATGATCGAACCGCTTCGACGAGGGCGCCAGCAGCTGTCCTCCGGGCGATTTCACGGTATCAGTTTCAACATCGTTCCCGTGGGATTTCACGGTGCCCCCGGCGGTCACGCGGTGATCCGGCTCAGTGCCCTGTGTGCCGCGTTCGTCCTCATGTGGACCCTTGTCACGGG
>NZ_JBHVHQ010001198.1:0-1994 GCF_042800135.1 Streptomyces sp. NPDC057654
GTCCCGTGCCCGGGGCCGTACGGGCGTCCTGCCGCCCCGCTCGCCGCGGACTGTGCCGTTCGTCGGTCCGTTCTCGTTCCGTTCGTCGTTCCGTTCGTCACGTTCGCCCTCGACGAAATCCGTACGTCCGTGCGCCCGAGCGAGGTCGGGGAGGGCCGTAGCGCCGCCCCGGCACCGGCCCGGCGTCCCGCCGCCCGTCAACAAGTGCGAAGATGTTGTCACGGCAGGACAGGGCCCCCCTTACACCCAGGGCCGATCTAGAAGCGGCCGAACAACAGCCGCCGCCCGGTCACCGACGACCGGCTACGGCGTATCCATGCATGGAGGACGTGACGTGGCGAACGACGCCAGCACCGTTTTCGACCTAGTGATCCTCGGAGGCGGTAGCGGCGGTTACGCCGCTGCCCTGCGCGGAGCGCAGCTGGGTCTGGACGTCGCCCTGATCGAGAAGAACAAGCTCGGCGGCACCTGCCTGCACAACGGCTGCATCCCCACGAAGGCTCTGCTGCACGCCGGCGAGATCGCCGACCAGGCCCGCGAGGCCGAGAAGTTCGGCATCAAGACGTCCTTCGAGGGCGTCGACATCGAGGGCGTGCACAAGTACAAGGACGGCGTGATCGCGGGCCTGTACAAGGGCCTCCAGGGTCTCGTCGCCAGCCGGAAGGTGACCTACATCGAGGGCGAGGGCAAGCTGTCCTCGCCGACCTCGGTGGACGTCGCCGGCCGCCGGGTGGAGGGCCGCCACGTCCTGCTGGCGACCGGCTCCGTGCCGAAGTCGCTGCCCGGCCTGGAGATCGACGGCAACCGCGTCATCTCCTCGGACCACGCGCTGACGCTGGACCGCGTCCCGAAGTCCGCGATCATCCTGGGCGGCGGCGTCATCGGCGTCGAGTTCGCCTCGGCGTGGAAGTCCTTCGGCACCGACGTCACGGTCGTCGAGGGCCTCAAGCACCTCGTCCCGGTCGAGGACGAGAACAGCTCCAAGCTGCTGGAGCGGGCCTTCCGCAAGCGCGGCATCAAGTTCAACCTCGGCACGTTCTTCGAGAAGTCCGAGTACACCGCCGACGGCGTCAAGGTGACCCTGGCCGACGGCAAGACCTTCGAGGCCGAGGTGCTGCTGGTCGCGATCGGCCGCGGGCCGGTCTCCCAGGGCCTGGGCTACGAGGAGCAGGGCGTCGCGATGGACCGCGGCTACGTCCTGGTCGACGAGTACATGCGTACCAACGTGCCGACCATCTCGGCCGTCGGCGACCTCGTCCCGACCCTCCAGCTCGCGCACGTCGGCTTCGCCGAGGGCATGCTGGTGGCGGAGCGGCTGGCCGGTCTGAAGACCGTGCCGGTCGACTACGACGGTGTGCCGCGTGTGACGTACTGCCACCCCGAGGTCGCCTCCGTCGGGATCACCGAGGCCAAGGCCAAGGAGATCTACGGTGCGGACAAGGTCGTGGCCCTGAAGTACAACCTCGCGGGCAACGGCAAGAGCAACATCCTCAAGACCTCCGGCGAGATCAAGCTCGTCCAGGTCAAGGACGGCGCCGTCGTGGGCGTCCACATGGTCGGCGACCGTATGGGCGAGCAGGTCGGCGAGGCTCAGCTGATCTACAACTGGGAGGCGCTGCCGGCCGAGGTCGCGCAGCTCGTCCACGCGCACCCGACGCAGAACGAGGCGCTCGGCGAGGCCCACCTGGCCCTGGCCGGCAAGCCGCTGCACTCGCACGACTAAGTCCCGAGCGCACCACCATCCGCACTTTTCGTAAGGAGCAACCGAAACCATGGCGGTTTCCGTAACCCTGCCGGCGCTCGGCGAGAGCGTGACCGAGGGCACTGTCACCCGCTGGCTGAAGGCCGAGGGTGAGCGCGTCGAGGCCGACGAGCCTCTGCTGGAGGTGTCGACCCACAACCTCCACAGCGAGATCCGAGGCCCGCACGCCGGTGTGGTCGCCTGGTACCCGGAGCCGGAGCACGAGGCGGTCGAGGGCGGCGCGGAGCGGGCG
>NZ_JBHVHQ010001199.1:0-1992 GCF_042800135.1 Streptomyces sp. NPDC057654
GGCGCCCCGGGGGGCGGCGCGCGGCGGGGCCACACTCCGTACCGCGAGAGCCGCCGGCGCGGGGCGCCGGACCCCGGCCGCCGGGGGCCCGCGCCCCCCGCGCCGGAGCGCGGCAGGCGGCCTGCGGGCGCTGCCCACGCGGTTCCGGCGGGCCTGGGACCGGCCGCTGACCGCCTATTACCTCGTGCTCGGCGGCAGCCTGCTGATCATCGTGCTCGGCCTGGTGATGGTCTACTCGGCCTCCCAGATCAAGGCGCTCCAGTACGGCCAGGCCCCCACCTATTTCTTCCGCAAGCAGCTGATCGCGGCCGTGCTCGGCGGGGTGCTGATGGTGGTGGCCTGCCGCGCGCGGCTGAAACTGCACCGCGCCTTCGCCTACCCGCTGCTGGCCGTCACCGTCTTCCTGCTCTGCCTGGTGCAGGTGCCCGGGATCGGCCAGACGATCAACGGCAACACCAACTGGCTCTCGCTCGGCGGACCGTTCCAGCTCCAGCCCAGCGAGTTCGCCAAGCTCGCCTTCGTCCTGTGGGGCGCCGACCTGCTGGCCCGCAAGCAGGACAAGAAGCTGCTCACCCAGTGGAAGCACCTGCTGGTGCCGCTGGTGCCGGTGGCGTTCCTGCTGCTCGGCCTGATCATGCTCGGCGGCGACATGGGCACCTCCATCATCCTGACCGCCGTGCTCTTCGGGATGCTCTGGCTGGCGGGCGCCCCCACCCGGCTCTTCGCGGGCGTCCTCGGCGTCGCGGGCGCCCTCGCGCTGCTCGCCATCAAGACGAGCGCCAACCGGATGGGCCGGCTCGCCTGCATCGGCGCGACCGATCCCGGCCCGCACGACCAGTGCTGGCAGGCCGTGCACGGGATCTACGCGCTGGCCAACGGCGGATGGTTCGGTTCCGGACTCGGTGCGAGTGTGGAAAAATGGGGTGAACTCCCCGAGCCGCACACGGACTTCATCTTCGCCATCACCGGCGAGGAACTGGGGCTGGCGGGGACGCTGTCGGTACTCGCCCTCTTCGCGGCTCTAGGCTATGCGGGTATCCGCGTGGCCGGACGCACGGAGGACCCCTTCGTGAGGTATGCCGCGGGAGGCGTGACCACCTGGATCATGGCGCAGTTCATGGTCAACATCGGTGCGGTGCTCGGTCTGCTGCCGATCGCCGGGGTCCCGCTCCCGCTGTTCTCCTACGGAGGGTCCGCCCTGCTGCCGACCATGTTCGCCGTCGGACTGCTGATCGCCTTCGCGCGCGAGCAGCCCGGTGCGCGAGCGGCGTTGGCCATGCGGCAGCCTGTCTTCAGCAAGAAGCGGGCTGGGGCGATGAAGACGATGAGACGGCGCGTCAAGAAGCGACCGTCCGGAGAGCGGTGAATTTCGGTGCATGTCGTACTCGCCGGTGGGGGGACCGCCGGCCACATCGAGCCCGCGCTCGCCCTCGCGGACGCCCTGCGGAGGCAGGACCCGACCGTGGGGATCACGGCGCTCGGCACGGAGAAGGGCCTGGAGACCCGGCTCGTGCCGGAGCGGGGCTACGAGCTGGGGCTGATCCCCGCCGTGCCGCTGCCCCGCAAGCCGACCCCCGAGCTGATCACCGTCCCCGGGCGGCTGCGCGGCACCATCAAGGCGGCCGAGCAGATCCTGGAGCGGACCAAGGCCGACTGCGTGGTCGGGTTCGGCGGCTATGTGGCGCTGCCCGGCTATCTGGCCGCCAAGCGGCGCGGCGTGCCGATCATCGTCCACGAGGCCAACGCGCGCCCCGGCCTCGCCAACAAGATCGGCTCCCGGTACGCGGCGTCCGTCGCGGTCTCCACGCCCGACAGCAAGCTGCGCGGCGCCCGCTACATCGGCATCCCGCTGCGCCGCTCCATCGCCACCCTCGACCGCGGCGCGGTCCGGCCCGAGGCGCGCGCCGCCTTCGGTCTCGACCCCAACCTGCCGACGCTGCTGGTCTCCGGCGGCTCGCAGGGCGCCCGCCGGCTGAACGAGGTCGTCCCAGA
>NZ_JBHVHQ010001200.1:0-1991 GCF_042800135.1 Streptomyces sp. NPDC057654
TGCTGCCCGAAAGGGCCGAGACGCCCGACTCGCTCGCGGCGTCCTCGCGCCCCCCGGCGCCCCGCCGGCCCCCCGGCCCCCCGTGGCCCCCCTGGCCGCCCTGGCCACCCGAGGAAGAGCCGCTCGACGTCGAGGAAGACCCGTTCCTGGTCGCCGGGTAACCGACCGATGTGCCCGGACCGGAAGGCGACTCCGAGCTCGTACCGTGCGACGAGGTGGGCGCCTCAGCGGAGAAGCCGTCCCCGGTGCCCCGCAGCAGCGGCGTCCGGCTGTCACCGGAGAACGCCGACGGGCTGTACCCGGAACCGCGCGACGAGGTGGGCGCGTCCACGGAGAGGCCGTCGACCGCGCCGCCGTTCCGGCCCGGCACGGGAGTCCGGCTGTCGCCGGAGAGCCCCGACGAGCTGTACGGACGACCGGCCCCCCCGGGCGGCTCCGATCGGCCGTCACGCACCGACCCGCCGTCACGCAGGGATCCGCCATCGCGCACCGACCCGCCATCGCGCACCGACCCGTCGTCGCTGCCCAGCTCCCAGTAACCGTTGCGGATCCTCGGACCGCGGTTGACCAACCCGATGTCCTTGAATCCGCCCTTGCTCGCCCCGGCCCCCAGATCGGGCAGGTCGAGCGCCGGGGGGTTCCTGAAGTTGCCGAAGTACGAACGGAAGCCGCCGTACTTGGCGTTGAAGTTGGCCTTAGCCGTCGGGATGTGGCCGATCGCGCCGCCCACCGCACCCGCCAGGAAACCCAGCGCGGGCGAACCGTCCATGTCGAACGCCGCGTTGGTGGCCGCCATGGACGCCGCACCGCCGGCGCCGCCCAGGAGCATCTTGCCCAGCAGGGTGCTGATGACCTTCTGCCCGATCTTGCTCAGACCAGCCCCGGCGAAGAGACCACCCGTGATCGCACCGCTGATCGCGCCGGCCCCCGTGGCGATGCCGACTTCCTTCCAGTCCAGCGTATGGCGCCGGTGCAGAGCGAACTGGATGCCCTGGATTCCCAGCGACAGTCCCGCACCAACCGCCGCGTTGACCCCGGTCGCCATCAACAGACGGCGCAGGATCATGCCGATCGCCAGCCGGCCCTGGGCGTAGATCTCCGGCAGTGCCTCCGGGGCCCACCAGGCGAAGAAGGCGATCTCGGCCGCCATCCACCCCAGCATCGCCAAGATCATCATCTTGGAGTACTGCACGTTCAGCGCGAACTCGTCCAGGTTGTCAGCCAGTTCGTCCGCCGCGTCCGCGACCTGATCGTAGTTGGCGGCCATCTTCTCAAGAAACGCCTCGAACTGCTGCGCCGTACTACCGGTGACACCGGCCTTGAAGTCCGCCAGCGCCTCCCTGGCCGACACCGCGGCACTGCGCATGTCCGCGGCGTAGTCCTTGTGCCGCTGGGAGAGCTCCCAGCACTTGTCCTCGTCGGCCTCGGGCCACTCGCCGCCCGCGAGGTCGGCGACCCACTTCAGCCCGCTCGGCATCATGATGCTCACGCCGACGCGCCTCCCCTCGACAGGGCACGCGACGGCACAAGCCCCGAGGGCGTCAGGACCGGACCGGACATGATCAGGAAAGCTCCTCCGCGGAACCCTGCGGCGTCCCGCCGTCCGCCGGACTCCCCGGCCGCACGACCGGCAGGATGTCGTCCAGCGCTCCCCGCCAGCCGTCCTCCTCGTTCACCGCGCCGACGGCCTCGACCGCCTCCCGCAGCATCCCCGGCTCCTCCGCGGACGCCGGCTGCCGCGTCACCGCGTCGGCCCGGCAGTAACCGGTCGCCGCCAGTTGCAGCGCGGCGTCCACCGGGTCCTTGGGACCGGCCCAGCCGAGCGCGGCGAGCGAGGGGCGGTACTGCTCGTTGTCACGCCACTCGACGACCTCGCCCCGGGAGCCCGAACGCCACTCGCCGGCCATGGCCCACACTGGCGGGGCGCCCGCGCCGGACCAGGCCGGGTCGATCATGCCGAACCACTGGTCCGGGGCCGACCGGGCGGACTC
>NZ_JBHVHQ010001201.1:0-1991 GCF_042800135.1 Streptomyces sp. NPDC057654
GGCCGTACGGGCCGTACGGGGCCGGCGGCCGCTCAGACCTCGGCGAGCGCGCCCTCGATGATGTCCAGGCCCTCGTTCAGCAGCCCGTCGCCGATGACCAGCGGCGGCAGGAAGCGCAGCACGTTCCCGTACGTACCGCAGGTGAGCACCAGCAGGCCCTGCTGGTGGCACGCCTTCGCGAGCGCCGCCGTGGCCTCGGGGTTCGGGTCCTTGGTGCCGGGCTTCACCAGCTCGACGGCGATCATCGCGCCGCGCCCGCGCACGTCGCCGATGATGTCGGACTTCTCCTGCATGGCCGTCAGCCGGCCCTTCATGACCGACCCGATGTGCCGGGCGCGGCCCACGAGGTCCTGCTCGCGCATCGTCTCGATCGAGCCGAGCGCCGCCGCGCACGCCACCGGGTTGCCGCCGTACGTGCCGCCGAGGCCGCCCGCGTGCGCCGCGTCCATGATCTCGGCGCGGCCGGTGACGGCGGCGAGCGGCAGCCCGCCCGCGATGCCCTTGGCGGTGGTGATCAGGTCCGGAACGATCCCCTCGTCCTCGCACGCGAACCACTCGCCGGTGCGGCAGAAGCCGGACTGGATCTCGTCCGCGACGAAGACGATGCCGTTGTCCGCGGCGAACTTCGAGAGCGCGGGCAGGAAGCCCTTGGCCGGCTCGATGAAGCCGCCCTCGCCGAGCACCGGCTCGATGATGATCGCCGCGACGTTCTCCGCGCCGACCTGCTTGCTGATCTGGTCGATGGCCTGGGCGGACGCCTCGGCGCCGCAGTTCTCCGGGCCGGTGGGCCAGCGGTAGCCGTACGCCACCGGCACCCGGTACACCTCGGGCGCGAACGGGCCGAAGCCGTTCTTGTACGGCATGTTCTTCGACGTCAGAGCCATCGTCAGGTTCGTACGGCCGTGGTAGCCGTGGTCGAAGACGACGACGGCCTGTCGCTTGGTGTACGCGCGGGCGATCTTCACCGCGTTCTCGACGGCCTCGGCGCCGGAGTTGAAGAGCGCCGACTTCTTGGCGTGGTCGCCGGGGGTCAGCTCCGCGAGCTGCTCGCAGACCGCCACATAGCCCTCGTACGGCGTGACCATGAAACAGGTGTGGGTGAAGTCGGCGAGCTGCGCGGACGCCCGGCGCACCACGGCCTCGGCGGAGGCGCCGACCGAGGTCACGGCGATGCCGGAGCCGAAGTCGATGAAGGAGTTGCCGTCCACGTCCTCCAGCACCCCGCCGCCCGCGCGCGCGGCGAACACCGGCAGCGTGCTGCCGACGCCGGCCGCCACCGCGGACGACCTGCGGGCTTGCAGCTCACGCGACTTGGGGCCGGGGATCGGGGTGACGACGCGGCGCTCCTGGGGGAGGGCCGGGCCTCCGGACAGTTCAGTCATGGCAGGACTCCAAGGAGAGGGGCGAAAGGGGTGTTTAGTCGCAGGCTAGGGGCGGTGGGGCGGGGCTGGCATGTTCCGTTAGGGAGAAGTGGGCGCGTCGCCTTGTCCGTCATGGCTATGGCGACGGGGCCGCTGCCGCCTGCCCGCGGGGCCTGTGGGGCCGGGTCGCCTCTCTGATCGTCACGTGGCGGCCGTGGCGGCTGTGTCCGGAGGGACTTTGGCGTCTCGCCGTCCGTTTTCCCGGCGGGCTCCCGCGCGTACCCTGCGGGTGATCATGGACGCCGGGTCGGCACGGCGCCGCCGGGGTCGGTGAACTCCCCTCGTGGGAACAGTAGATTGAACGGCGGCGCGCACACGGATACGACCTCCGGTCGGGGGCAAGGGGCAGCGGATGGACACCGAAGGCACGTACGACTCACGCGGCACACGGAGCGGCTCCGGACCGGGCCCGGCGGAGCCGCCCGCCGCCGTGCCCGACCAGGCACGACCGGTCCCCGCGCCACCGGCGCCGGCCGCTCCGCCCCCCCCCCCCACCGCACCCCCCCCCCCCCCCCCCCCCCCCCCCCCGCGCCCCCCCCCCCCCCCCCCCCCCGAACACCCCCCCCCCCC
>NZ_JBHVHQ010001202.1:0-1988 GCF_042800135.1 Streptomyces sp. NPDC057654
AGCCAGTGCTATTCAGCCCCAGGTATTCGCGTCCCGGCTTGAGCAGGACATTGACGCTCGCGAACAAGCCACGGCGGATGAACTGTCGTGTCGTGGTGTCGGGCCGCGCCTCGAATCAGCCCCGGATATTGGCCGGTAGTGACGCTTGGAAAGGCACGGTGCGCATGTGACGGTGGATGCGATCGTCCCGACCAAGGAGGGAAACATGAATCTGTCCGCACGCAGGTCAATCGGTGTCGCTGTCGCTGCGATGGCCGCTCTGGCAGCCACGGCCGTGCCCGCTGCCGCTGCTGCCCCGTCCGGCGTTGTCTCGCCGAATATCCACCGTGTGAGCTGCAACGACAACGGTTATTTACAGGTCCGCAACAACGGCGGCCAGTCCGTTCTCTGCTTCGCCGATGCCGGATTTACGGGTGTCGCGATCTACGGAGTCAACTGGATCGAGTCGGGCAACAACAGAGCGAACATCCAGTTCCAACGCAATCTGAACGACCCGAAGCTCGAAAGCCACACCATGGGGAAATGGCAATCGTGGAACCCTGGCGGCAGTATCCATAAGGTGACTCGGATCGAGATTTTCTGAGATCCGGGGAGGAGCGGGTGCCTTTCGGGGCGCCCACTCCTCCCGTGAGGACTGTGAGGACTGTGAGGACCGCGAGGAGGAAGGGAACGGGGAATGGGGCTATTCGGCCGCGTGGCTTTCCTCCGCCGTCACGGTCAGGTCCGCACAAGGGCCCGCACGCCCCTTCTGCCAAGCGAGCCCGCCGACCTGCTGAGTTTGAACTCGGGGTGTTGTAGCTGTTGGTAGGGGCAGGTTGCCGCGGTGCGCCGTCTGTGTGAGGTGCATGAGGTACGCGCAGGGGGGCGGTCAGTCGGGCGAGTGCGGGTTTCGTCTCGGACCCTCCGGGTCCAGAGCGCCGGCAGCGGGAGGGAGGGGGTGGGGCGGCTGTCGGTTTGCTGTCTGCGGCCCGGCGTGCGGCTGGGGTTCAGGCTGGCTCCGCTGCGCTGCGCCGCTGGCTGCTGCCGCGATGAGGCAAATGTCCGGCGGCTCGGGTGCGGGTGCGTCTCGGGCCTGCGGCCCACGGCAGCCGAAGTGACAAGGCGCGCTGCGCTGCGCCCCGGGGCGGCTGGCCGTTCAGGGTGCGGTTTCCGCCCGTACAAGACGGGCCCTTGGCTGGGGGAACTCCACTCCGACGGCCGCCGCGCCTGGTATGTCCGACACGTCAGGTTCCCCCTTCAACTGGGTGCAGTTGCGGCCCACTTCTGCGTCCCATAAGGCGCTTTTGTCGGGCGGTAATCGCACCCTACCTGCCGGTAGCCAGTTGTGGAGCGCAGCGGAGCCTTCAGCAGCCACCACTACCGTCCCACCCGTCACTGCATGCGCTGTGGACCCGCAGGGTCCGAGACGAGCCCGCACCCGACCAACCGGCAACTACCACTTCGCGGCAGCAGCCAGCGGCGCAGCGCAGCGGAGCCAGCCTGAACCCCGGCCACGAACGCCGCCGCAGGCAGCGCACCGAGATCGGCCCGCCCCCCCCTCCCTCCCGCTGCTGGCGCCTTGGACCCGGAGGGTCCGAGACGAATGCCGCACCCGGCCGAGCCGAATACCGCCCCACCCACCAGCCGCTCGCGACACAAGCCCACACCACCCCGGCGGCAGACAGCGAACCCGCCCCAACCCCAGCCCCGTCGCCGCTCGCGCTATGGACCCGCAGGGGCAACCCTCCTGACACCACACAATGATGAGCAGTAGCGGCGGACCTCGGCCGCACGTTCCGAGGGACTTCGTGCGGCCGGGGCCGTGGAGGGCGGCGAGAGACGCCCCACCCAGGGCATCGTCGCCCTGGTAGGCGTCCGGGGCGGGCGGCTATGCGCGGCCGGTGACGCGCACCGTGACGGCTCCGCCCTGTACGTCCTTGCGGCAGTCCGGCCACCGCGCACACGCGGACACCGTGGGCGCCCTGAACGTTCTACGGGCCGGGCTGGTC
>NZ_JBHVHQ010001203.1:0-1985 GCF_042800135.1 Streptomyces sp. NPDC057654
CGGCGGTGGCGGTGCCGATGGGCACCGGCAAAAGCGCACGGGGCGTGCTGCTGATGGCCCGGAGCGCGGACCGGACGCCCTTCACGCCCGCGGAGTCCGCGCCGCTGCTCGGCTTCGCCGGCCAGGCGGCGCTGGCGATGGAACTGGCCGAGCGCCGCCGGGACGCCGAGCAGATCGCGCTGCTGGAGGACCGCGACCGGATCGCCCGCGACCTCCATGACCTGGCCATCCAGCGGCTGTTCGCCACGGGCATGACCCTCCAGAGCGCGCGGCGGTTCGTGCGCCACCCGGAGGCCGTCGAACGCCTGGAGCGGTCGGTGGACGACCTGGACGCCACCATCAAGATCATCCGCTCGACGATCTTCGGGCTGCGCACGCACGAGGGGGGACCCGGCCAAGGGGGGCTGCGGAGCCGGGTGACCGGCGCCGTGTCCGTGGCCGCCGCCACGCTGGGCTTCGCCCCCGCCGTACGGATGGAAGGCCCCGTCGACACCGTGGTGCCCGCCTCGGTGACCGAACACGCGATGGCGGTGTTGGGGGAGGCGCTCAGCAATGTCGCCCGGCACGCCGAGGCGACAGCGGTGGAGGTGCGGCTCGTCGCCGGGGAGGGGGCGCTCACGCTGACCGTCACGGACGACGGCACGGGCATCCCGGACGACGCGTCCCCGGCATCCCGCAGCGGATTGAAGAACATCGAGGAACGGGCGGTGGCGCTCGGCGGCACGTCGGCCCTGGACGAGCCGCGTGGGGGAGGGACCAGGCTGCGGTGGCGGGTTCCGCTGCCGGAGGCCGTGACGCCGCCGTCCGAGTAGGCGGCCCCCGATTCGCCCAGATTCGCCCCGGCGCGATCCCAGGCGTCACGGCGTCACGGCGTTACGGGGGCACGGCGTCACGGTGTCAGGACGGGGGCCACTCCAACTGGGAGGCGATGACGGCGGCCTGCACGCGCCGCTGGACGCCCAGTTTCGCCAGCAGCCGGGAGATGTGGTTCTTGACCGTCTTCTCCGACAGGAACAGCCGCCGGCCGATCTGACGGTTGGTGAGCCCTTCGCCGACGAGGGCGAGGATGTCGCGTTCCCGCGGGGAGAGACCCGCCAGAACGGGCGAGCCCGTCGGCGGATCGGCGGATTCGGAACGGATGTTCCGCATCAGCCGCGCGGTGGTGGCGGGGTCCAGCAGCGACTGCCCCGAGGCCACCGTGCGGACCGCCGAGACGAGATCCGATCCCTTGATCTGCTTGAGCACATAGCCGGCCGCCCCCGCCATGATCGCGTCCAGCAGGGCATCGTCGTCGTCGAACGAGGTGAGCATCAGGCAGGCCATGTCGGGCAGTTGGGAACGCAGATCACGACAGACCATGATGCCGTCCCCGTCGGGCAGCCGCACGTCCAGGACCGCGACGTCCGGGCGCAGCGCCGGCCCCCGGGCGAGAGCCTGGCCCACCGTCCCGGCGTCGCCCACCACGGCGATGTCCGGCTCGGCGCCGAGCAGATCGGTGAGGCCGCGCCGGACCACTTCGTGGTCGTCGAGGATGAACACCCGGATCGGCTCGTCCGGTGAGAACGCCCGCGCTTCGGTCATGACGGCCCTCCGTACCCGCTGCCGGAACTTCCCGCACCGCTCGATGGTCGCTCACCCATGGGCCATACGACAGGGCTGAACGGCCCCTATGCGCCGACGAATCGAGGACGATCGAGGACGTCGGAATCTGTTCTCCGCGCCGCGCGAGACCTCGCGACAGGGACGCTTCCCGCTGTCACCCTGCGAGCAGGACGCGTGAGGGGGGGGCGGAGCGATGCGCAGGAGTGCTCGGTACCCGAAGGTGCGGCTCTGGCGATGGCGGCGCAATCCGATCCGGCGTCGCGTCGACGCCGTCGAGGCGTGGATCGTGCTGGCCGTGTGGACGCTCGCCGCTCTCGGCGGGGCCGCCGTCGGCTGGACGTCCGCACAAGCCATGGAGGCGACGCTCGCCCGGCAGCGGGAAC
>NZ_JBHVHQ010001204.1:0-1978 GCF_042800135.1 Streptomyces sp. NPDC057654
GCATGGACCCCGTCGCCCGCCGCGCCGTGTGGGCCGCCGTGGACCGCCGCCGCGCCGAGCGCGGCACCACCGTGCTGCTCGTCACCCACAACGTCATCGAGGCCGAGACCGTACTCGACCGGGTCGCCGTGCTGGAGCGCGGCAGGATCATCGCCTGTGACACCCCCGCCGGGCTCAAGGCGCTCGTCGCCGACGAGGTACGGGTGGAGCTGGTGTGGCGCGACGCGCCGCCGCTGGACGTACCGGAAGTGGCCGCGCTGCGCGACGGCGCGACCGAGGCGGGCCGCCGCTGGACGCTGCGGCTCGGCCCGGCCGAGGCCCGCGCCGCCGTCGCCGCCGTCACCGGCGGCCCCGCCTTCTCGGCGCTCGACGATTTCACGCTCGCCACGCCCAGCCTGGAGGATGTGTACCTGGCCCTCGGCGGCCGGGCGGAGGGGCTGGTGAAGGGGTGAGCCGCGGGGTGATGCCACCGGCGCCGGTCGTAGCGAACGCAGCGAAGGGGAGCAGCGCAACGTGAGTGCCGTGTCCGCCGAGGCGGTGACCGGAGGGGTCCGGACCGAGCCGGAGGCCGAGCCCCACCCGTGGGACGGGGACGGGGACGGCGGCGCTGCCGCCCCGCTCGCACCGCGGGCCCGGCTGCTGCCGTCGCTGGCGGCCGTGTACCGGGCGCAGCTCTCGCGGGCGCGGGTGGCGCGCATCCCGCTGCTGTTCGTGGCCACCTTCCAGTCCGTCGGGATCATGATCCTGATGCGCGGGGTGGTGGACGGCGGCGACGAGGCGCGCGCCGTGGTGGCCGGCTCCAGCGTGCTGGTCGTCGCGTTCGTCGCGCTCAACCTGCTCGCGCAGTACTTCGGCCAGTTGCGGGCCGGCGGCGGCCTCGACTACTACGCCACGCTGCCGGTGCCCCCGGCCGCCGTGGTGCTCGGCGCGGCCGGCGCGTACGCCTCCTTCACGGTGCCCGGCACGGCCGTCACCGCGGTCGTCGGCAGCGTCCTGTTCAAGCTGCCGCTGACCCATCTGTGGGTGCTCGTCGCCGTGATCCCGCTCTCCGGAGCGGCCCTCGCGGGGCTCGGCGCGGCCCTCGGGCTGCTCGCTCCGCGCCAGGAACTGGCCACCCTGTGCGGCCAGTTGGGCATGTCCGCGGCGCTGCTGCTCGGCGTGCTGCCGGCCGCGCACCTGCCCGCCGTGCTCGGTTTCGCGCGCGACCTGCTGCCGTCCACGTACGGGGTGGAGGCGCTGGCCCGCTGCTTCGACGCGCATCCCGACTGGCTCGCGGTCGGCGCGGATCTGGGGGTCTGCGCGGCGGTGGGCGTGGTGTCGCTGGCCGCCGCGACCTGGGCGTACCGCCGGGCGGCCGTCCGATGACGCGCCGGGAGCCCCGTCCTGCTGCCGACGGTACGTCGCCGACCTGGCACGATGGCGGGGTGACCGCACCGTTGACGCCGCACGAGCAGCCGCCCGAAGAGCCCCCGGCCCAGGGCGCGCACCCGGATCCGCAGCAGGAGCCGGGGGAGCCGGGCCTGGCCCGCGAGCTGCGGCAGGCGGCGATCGTCACGGTGGCCGTGGCGGTGTCCGGGGTGCTGCTGGGGCTGCTGTGGCTCTGGCTCGCGCCGCGCCTGCCGCTGATCTCCGACGACCGCGCCGTCTACCTCAAGAACCCCGAGGGCGAGGAGGCGATCGGCATGGACGGCACCTTCGTCCTGCTGGCGCTCGGCTTCGGCGTGCTCACCTCGGCGGTCGTCTTCTGGCTCCGCCGCCGCGGCGGCATCGCCCTGGTCGTCGGGCTCGTCGTCGGCGGGCTGCTCGGCTCCCTCCTCGCCTGGCGGGTGGGCGTCTGGCTCGGCCCCGAGACCGACATCGTCGCCGCCGCCAGGTCGGCCGGGAAGGGCGTGGTCTTCGACGCGCCGCTCAAGATCAGCGCGAAGGGCGCGCTGCTGGCCTGGCCGTTCGCGGCGATGGTCGTGCATCTGGTGCTGAC
>NZ_JBHVHQ010001205.1:0-1977 GCF_042800135.1 Streptomyces sp. NPDC057654
GCTGACAGCAGCCCCGCCGTACGTCCGTAAACCGTAAATCGGCCATCCGCCCACCTGTCCATCTGCCCATCCGCCCGGAGGAGAAGATCTTGGAGCGCCACGACATCGGACCGCGGATCATCGGCGGGCACCTCGCGTACCACCGGGCGGTGGTCGTGGAGGAGCCGCGCCGCTGGCTGATGCTTTCCGGCCATGAGGCCCGCGACGACGAGGGGCGCGTCGCCCACCGCGGCGACATCCGGGGGCAGATCGAGCTGACCTGCCGACGGCTCGGCGAGACGCTGGAGGAGGCGGGGTTCGCCTTCTCCGATGTCGTCCAGATCCGCGTCTTCACCATCGATCTGCCTGCCATGACCGCCAACTACGACGCGCTCACCGCCGAGCTCGAACGCCGCGGCTGCGGGCCGACCAGCCTGCTCGCCGGGGTGAGCGCCCTCTCCGATCCGGACATGCTGGTGGAGATCGAAGCCGTCGCCGCCCAGTGAGACGCCTGGCCGTCCAGCCGCCTGTGGGCCGCGCCCTCAGCCCGTACGTACCGCTCAGCTCGCCTCCGCCGCAGCCACCGCCGCCTCCACCACCGACAGGGACGAGGCGGTGGGGTGGATGCGGATCATCGTCAGCCCCGCCTCCGTCAGCAGCCGCCGGAAGTCGTCCGCGCCGCGCTCCCGGCCGGGCAGTGACGCCATCATCAGCACGTCGAGGGTCTTGCCGTGGTGCGGCGCGTTGTCCCGTGGGAGTACGGCGTCGATCACCAGCAGCCGGCTGTCCTCGGTCATCGCGGCGCGGCAGGCGCGCAGGACGCGCAGGCAGTCGTCGTCGTGCCAGTCGTGCAGGACGCGTTTGACGAGATAGACGTCGGCAGCCGGCGGTACGGACGTGAAGAAGTCGCCGCTGTCCACTCGCCAGCGCCCGGCCAGCTCCGGCCCTTCCAGCGCGTGGCCGCGCACCACGGCCGCCTGGTCGTACAGGACGCCGGTCAGCTTCCGGCCGCGCAGCAGCACCTCGCGCAGCAGCCCGCCGCGGCCGCCGCCGACGTCGGCGACCACGCCGGTGTCGGGGAGGGGGCAGGCGGCGGCGATGGCGGAGTTCTCGCCGTCGGAGAGGGCGGCCATGCCCGTGTCGAAGGCGGCGCCCAGTTCGTCGGTACCGGCCAGATAGTCGAAGAACGGGGCGCCGAAGATGTCGTCGAAGACGGTGCGCCCGGCCCGTACCGTCTCCTCCAGCCGGCCGGCGGGGCGCCAGAACGTCTCGTCCGACAGCATGCTCACCGCCTCCCGCATGGACCTCGGCGCGTCCGAGCGGAGCAGTTCGGCCAGCGGGGTCAGGGCGAAGGCGCCCGTCTCGTCCTCGCGGAAGACGTCGCGGGTCGCCAGCAGGCGCAGGGCGCGGCGCAGATGGCCGGCGTCGGCGCCGGTCAGGGCGGCGAGCTGGTCAGGGGTGCGCGGGCCGTCGGCAAGGTGGTCGGCCACGCCGAGGCGGGCGGCGGTACGCAGCGTCGCGGAGTGGAGATAGGCCAGAGCGTGCTCGCTCAGCTGCCGTACGAGCGCGTTCGGGTCGTCGGGGGCGGGGCGGGCCGAGTCCATGGCTGCCTCCTTCTTGTCGCGGGCTGTGACGGTGACGGGGGCGTACAGACGTACTGACGTACTGACGTACAGGTGTACGGACGGCGGGTACGGGGCGGCGCTTGGGGGCGGTGTGCCGCCGTCGGCCTCCACAATGGCCAGGAATCCGCGGTCCCACCAGGGGGCGTAGCCGTGGGAGCGGCCCTCCGGATCGCGAATTCCGCCCGAATGCCGCCTTGTTGTGACGGTCCGGACGCGCGTTACATCAGAGGTACGGGTGGGCGGGTGCGGGGAGCGGCGTGGGGGCGGCAGCGCGTACCGGGCGGCGGGGCGTCAACCGTCCCTTCCGCCGGGGCGTCCCTTTCACCGTGAACGGAACACCGGAGGGCCGGACGGCGGCAGCGCCGTACGGGCC
>NZ_JBHVHQ010001206.1:0-1977 GCF_042800135.1 Streptomyces sp. NPDC057654
GGGCTGCTGTCAGCGCGGCCCCGCCGTACGTCCCTCCTCGCGATCATGGTCGCAACGGTCCGCCGCCGCAATTCGCGACCCCGCCAGGAGGGGCTGGCCCCAAGCCCCAAGCCTCAAGCCCAAGCCTCAAGCCCAAGCCTCAAGCCCAAGCCTCAAGCCCAAGGCTTCGGCCTCGTCCTACGGCTCCGTCGAGAACGTCTTGACCATCTTCGTCGAAATCCACCGCCCGCTGGTCATGCCGTTCGCGGGCGGGTGCCCGT
Source organism: Streptomyces sp. NPDC057654 (assembly GCF_042800135.1). Classification (NCBI taxonomy): domain Bacteria; kingdom Bacillati; phylum Actinomycetota; class Actinomycetes; order Kitasatosporales; family Streptomycetaceae; genus Streptomyces; species Streptomyces sp. NPDC057654. Next base: position 261 of record NZ_JBHVHQ010001206.1, read on the forward strand.
AGCCCGGCCGCGCGAGGGCGGGGATCGGTTCGACGGGGGCGTCGTGATTGGGCTGGTGGAAGAAGGGGATGGACAGCCGCGAGGAGCGATTCCCCCGTTCCGGATTGAGCACGCGGTGCATGGTCGACACCCACCGTCCGCTGGTCCACAGGGCCATCAGATCGCCGATGTTGACGACGAAGCTGCCGGGAATGGCCGGGACGTCACGCCATTCGCTCGTTTCCCCGGAGGTCTGGAGAACCTGGAGGCCGCCGAGTCCGTCCTCCTGGTGGAGGACGGTCAGGCTGCCCCAGTCGGTGTGCGCGCCCCGCCGCAGCTGTCCCGGCAAGGGCGGTTCGAGCTGTGGGTAGTAGTAGTTCGCGATGAGCGCCGACGTGTGGCGGTCGAACCTGTCATCCCAGAAATCCTCGGCCAGGCCGAGCGCCGACGCGAACAAGCGCATGATGTCGCTGGAAAGCTCCGTCATGGCGCTCATGTATTCGTGCCACGTCTCCTGGAATCCGGCGGGCGTGCCGGGCCAGATGTTCGCCATCTTCCATGGAGCCCAGTAGTCGCCGAGCCTGTCGCGCTCCTCCTCGCCCAGCTCTCCCGTCACATGGGATGCGAAGACCTCGCACAGGTCGGGAGGGGTTTCCTGGTCGAGGCTCAGCGCCGATACGCCTCCGAAGCGCCGGAATCCGGCGACGCCGGGGCGGTTCGCCACCAGGTCCTTCTCCGCGTCCGGCAACTCGAAGAAGGCGTTCGTCGTCGTATGCATAAGGTCGATCAGCTCGCGCGGCACGCCGTGCCCCACGACGCTGAAGAACCCGGAACTCTCGCACGCCTTACCGATCGCGTCGGCTATGAGCCCGCGTCCATGCGCGCTTCCCCTGGCGGACAGATCGATGACCGGTACGAAACCGTCGACCAGGGCGGCGGTTTCTCGTGTGTGGCCCATTGTGCGTTTCCCTTCCGATGGGAATCCCTTGCGGGCGATGAGTCGATGAGGTGAAGAGCGATGAGGCGAAGAGCGAAGAGACGAAGAGGCGCCAACGCCGTGTCGGCCTTCACGTCCTCATGACTTCAAGTGTTCCGTTGGATCCACCCCGGAGACTTTTCGCCGCCCGCGGGCGAGAACATAAGGCCGGTACGCGCGGAACCCTCAACCGCTGGTTCAACCCCCGGTGCAACCCCCGGCCATTCGCGGTCCGGTCCGGTCAGCGATGCCCGTCCCAGACGGCGAGTTCCGGGCCGCCCGGGGCCTCCGCCGCGTCCTCCCGTACGGTGTGCAGCCGCTGCGAGACGTGGTGCCCCGGCGTGCACGGCGGCCAGCCGGGGTCGCCGGTCGTCGCGAAGCGGACCCACGCGGCGTGGACGCGGGTGAAGAGGTCCCCGAGGGCGGGGTCCCGCAGCGTGCCGGCCGGGCCCAGCGCGCCGTGCGGGCCGGTCAGTCCGTCGCCGCGGTAGTCGAAGACGAACGGCAGCTCCAGCGCGTGGCAGGCCCCGAGTTTCCCGTCGAACTGCGGTGAGGGCCAGGCGAATTCGTACGTCCACGTGTCGCCGCCGCGGAAGGTCTCACCGCGCCCCGCCTCGGCGTGTGCGGCGACCAGCCGCCGGGTCGGGACGGTGAACATGTAGTCGGTGATGACGGCGGACAGCACCTCGGCGGGGGCGGTGGCGCGCTTCGCGCGCCGGTACGCGGCGATGACCGCCTCCGGCTCCGGATGGCGCCGCCCCC
>NZ_JBHVHQ010001207.1:0-1974 GCF_042800135.1 Streptomyces sp. NPDC057654
GGACCGGCGTCAGGTCGAGCCCGGAGGCGTTCGGGACGGCCTGCGGCGCGCTGGGACCGAAGCGGTCCGCGTCACGCGTGCCGTCCCAGGACGGCGGCGGGGCGGGCGCGGCGAAGCGCAGGGGACCGACGGGCGCGGCGGCGTAGGGGATGTTCTTGAACGCGGCGACGCCCGTGGCCGGGCCTCCGCTGTCCCTGCTGCTGTCCCCGCCGTCGCCACCGTTGCCGCGCAGGGCGCCCTGCCCGATCCGTACGACTGGTCGCGCCTCGCTCATGACCCCTCCTCGCTGAGACCGGAGGCGGCACTGACACCGGCGCCAACACCGACACCGACACCGCCTCGGGCAGTGTCCCGCCGCTTCCGCCGCCCCGCCGCCTGTTCCCCGGAGAACGCCTCGGCGCCAGATCGTCGTTCCGCCCTGTTTACCCCCCGACGGCCCCACCCAGGTCGACGACCTTCCCCGGGTTGAGGATGCCGTGCGGATCCAGCGCGGCCTTGACGGCGTGGTGCAGGGCCAGCACCTCCGGCCCCAGCTCGCGGTCCATGCCGGGCCGCTTGAGCAGTCCGACGCCGTGTTCGCCGGTGACCGTGCCGCCCAGCGCCAGGGCGTCGTCGAGGATCGCCTCGAAGGCGCGCTGCGCGCGGGCGCGCGCCTCGTCGTCGCCGGGCGGCGTGATGATCAGGGGGTGGAGATTGCCGTCACCGGCGTGCGCGATGTTGGCGATCAGCAGATCGTGCGCGACGGCGGTCCGGTCGATGCGGGCCAGCATCTCCGGCACCTTCGCCCGCGGCACGCAGACGTCCTCGGTGAGCACCGGACCCAGCCGCTCCAGCGCCGGGTAGGCCAGGCGGCGGGCGTCGAACAGGGCGTCGGCCTCCTGCTGGTCGGTCGAGACCGCGGCCCAGGTCGCCCCGGCCTTGCGGAAGCAGTCGACCATCAGGTCCGCCTCGGCGTCCCCGGCCGCCCCCGCCGTGTCCAGCCGCCCCAGCAGCACCGTGTCGGCCTCGGCGGAGAGCCCCATGTTCTTCCAGGCGTCGACGGCGGCCAGGCAGTGCCGGTCGACGAGTTCCAGCGCCGAGGGCGCCACCCCGGCGGCGGCCACCTCGGCGACCGCCTCGCCCGCCGCGACGGCCGAGTCGAAATGGCCCACCACCGTACGCTCGGGCGGACGCTGCGCCCGCAGCCGCACCGTCACCTCGGTGATCACCCCGAGCGTCCCCTCCGAGCCGACGAGCAGCGAGCACAGGTCGTAACCGGCCACGCCCTTGGCGGTGCGCCGCCCCAGCCGGACCACCTCGCCGCCGCCGGTGACCACCTCCAGCCCCAGCACGTAGTCACGGGTGACGCCGTACTTGACGCAGCACATCCCGCCGGCGTTGGTGGCGACGTTGCCGCCTATCGTCGACCAGGGGGAGCTGGCCGGGTCCGGCGGGTACCACAGCCCGTGCTCGGCGCAGGCCCGGCGCAGATCGTCGTTGACGACGCCGGGCTGCACCACGGCCAGCCGTTCGGCCGCGTCGATCTCCAGCACCCGGTCCATGGCCTCGAAGGACACCACGACACAGCCGTCCAGGGCGTTCGCGCCGCCGGACAGCCCGGTGCCCGCGCCGCGCGGCACCAGCGGCACCCGGTGCTCCAGGCACCACCGCACCAGAGTGCGGACCTCGGCGGTGGACCGGGGCCGGACCACGGCGAGCGGCTGCCCGTACGGGGCCCACTCCGCCTCGTCGTGGCGGTAGCCGTCCAGGGACTCCGGCCCCGTCAGGACCCGGCCCTCGGGCAGCGCCTCTGCCAGTGCGCGGGCGAAGTCGCCGGCCGCTCCGGGCCTGCTGCCGATGGGGTGATTGTGCTGGTCCATGCGCCGTCCTCCGCTACTGCGTGCCGTGCTGCCGTACACCTCTCATCATCGTCAGGCACGGTGGGGCGGGGCATAGGGGGTCGCTCTGTGATTCTGGCGACCCGGTGACGGGGCC
>NZ_JBHVHQ010001208.1:0-1961 GCF_042800135.1 Streptomyces sp. NPDC057654
TGTAGTGACAAGTGGGGCTGTGGTGGTGGCTGTAGGAGGCTCCGCTGCGCTCCGCAGTTGGCTACCGGCAGGTAGGGTGCGGTTGCCGCCCGACAAAAGCGCCTTTTGGGACGCGGAATCGGGCGGCAAGTGCACTCTGTTGAACGGTGAACCTGATACATAGGGCACGACGCAGCACCCGGGCTCGGTCCCCGCCTGCGGCCCCGGCCTCGGCCTGGAGCCGAGTGACGATCCGGGCCCAGGCACCATCGCGCTGCCAGCACCGGAACAGGGCATGGCCCCGGCCCCACAGCCCGTAACGTTCCGGCACGTCACGCCAGGGATCACCCGTCCGGGTCCGCCACCGTATGCCGCCCATCAGATGCCGCCGCGTCCATACCGACGGACGGCCCGACTTGATGCCAGCCGCATGGCCATCCATCAACGCTCAAGCTCAACTTGAGCGAATAGACCCTGGGCGGCCTACGCGGTGGTGGCGATGCCGCCGTCGACGGGGATCACGGCGCCTGTCAGGTAGGCGCCTGCCCGGCTGGCGAGGAACACGGCGACACCCGCCATGTCGTCGTCGCGGCCGATCCGGCGCAGTGGGGCCGCCGCCGCGATCGCCTCGCCGAGCTCATCGAGGGTTTCAGCCATCATCGCCGACGGGAACGGTCCCGGCGCCACGGCGTTCACGGTGACGTGCTGCGGTCCCAGTTCCCTGGCGAGCACTCTGGTGAGCTGATGCAGGGCGGCTTTGCTGCTGGAGTACGAGTAGTTGGGCCGATGAGGGATGTGGATGGCAGCGATGCTGCCGATGTTGATGACCCGCGCGGGATCGTCGGCGGTGCCCGCCCTGCGAAGTGCGGGCAGCAGCTCCTGGACCAGCCAGAACGGCGACTTCAGATTGAGGTCGACGACCGTGTCCCAGGCCTCGTCCGGGAACGTCTCCAACGGCTCGTCCCATATGGCGCCCGCGTTGTTGACGAGGATGTCGAGAGGCTCCGAGTCGGCCGTGACGAGGTCGGACAGCCGCCGGCACTCGTCGTGGCGGGACAGATCGGCGGGGATGGCCCGCACCTCACCGAATGCGGAAAGCTGTTCCTGCGCCTGAGCGCACGCTTCCGCATTGCGCGAGCTGATGACCACGCGGACGCCCGCCTGGAGAAGGCCACGCGCGATCATCATTCCGATGCCTCGGGTGCCTCCGGTGACAAGTGCGCGCTTTCCACGCAGATCGAAAAGTTCTGTGTGCGTTGTGAATTGGTTGTCTACCACTTGCCGTCTTTTCAGTTGGTCGTGAGGAATGACGCGTCGACGCGATGGGTGTTCGGTTCAGCTGTCTAAACGCTAGGACTGTGAAGTGCACTCCAAGCAAGCGGATCAGAGTCCCGACGGACCGCGCCCACAACCGCCTCAAGCACCACCGGTCCGCATCCACGAGGCATGACAAGCTCACGGTCCACCACGAGGCGACCGTGCTGGCAGCAGCCCTCAACGAGCGGCCGTGACCAGACCCGAGGGGCTCCACTGCGCCTCCAATCGACTACTGGCAGGTAAGGTGCGGCGGCTGGTGGGTGGGGCGGTATTCGGCGTGGGTGAGTGCGGCTTTCGTCTCGGACCCTCCGGGTCCAGAGCGCCGGCAGCGGGAGGGAGGGGGGCGGACTGGGGCGCGTTCACTGCCTGCGGCGGCGTGCGTGGCCGGGGTTCAGGCTGGCTCCGCTGCGCTGCGCCGCTGGCAGCTGCCGCGAAGTGGCCGTTGCCGGTTGCTCGGGTGCGGGTGCGTCTCGGACCCTGCGGGTCCACAGCGCATGCAGTGACGGATGGGACGGTGGTGGTGTCCGCTGGAGGCTCCGCTGCGCTTCGCGGCTGGCTACCGGCAGGTAGGGTGCGGTTACCGCCCGACAAAAGCGCCTTATGGGACGCAGAACCGGGCCGCAACTGCACCCAGTTGAAGGGTGAACCTGGCGTGTCAGACATAC
>NZ_JBHVHQ010001209.1:0-1949 GCF_042800135.1 Streptomyces sp. NPDC057654
CGCCCATAGGCCCGTACGGCCTGTATGTCCGTACGGCCCGATCGCCGGACCGCCCGCCCGGCTGAGGAGACAGCGAGCAGCCCCAGCAGCGATCAGCAGCGAGGAGACGCGACATGGCAGTCGGCACCACTGGCTCACCCGGCACCACGGGTGCCGAAGGCCCAGCGCACTCGGGGGCGGCGGCACCGCCCCCGGACAGCGGCCGCAAGCCGGTCATCGAGGCGCGCTCGATCGACTACGTGCCGCTGGCCGAGCGGCACGGCAAGGTGTGGCACCTCTTCCCGGTGTGGTTCGCCGGGGACGCACACCTCGCCACCGTCGCGACCGGCGCGATCGGCGTCGGGCTCGGCGGCAACCTCGTCTGGACGGCCGTCGCGGTGGTGCTCGGCTGCGCGCTCGGCACGTTCTTCATGGCCTTCCACTCCACACAGGGCCCGCAGCTCGGGCTGCCGCAAATGGTGCAGTCGCGGCCGCAGTTCGGGTTCATCGGGGCGCTGCTGGTGTGGCTCGTCGCACTGACGACGTACATCGGCTACAACGCGTTCAACCAGATCCTGGTCGGCTCCACCCTCGATCACCTGGCGAAGGTGCCGTCGGGGGCCAGCTACGTCGGGTACGCGGTGATCGCGGTCGTGCTGGCCGTGGTCGGCTACGACGTCATCCACAAGGCGTCCCGCTGGCTGACGTATGTGGTGCTGGTGGCGCTGGCGCTCTTCACGGTCTGCGTGATCGCCGTGCACCCCTTCACGCACGCGCAGCTCGACCTGGGGTCCTTCGCCCTCACGCCGTTCCTGATCCAGCTGTTCACCGCGGCCGTCTACCAGCTCTCCTGGTCCATCTACGTGTCGGACTACTCGCGCTATCTGCCGCCGACGGTCGGCGTCCGCTCCTCGTTCTGGTGGACGTATCTGGGCGCGGGCGTCGGCGGCGCGTGGATGATGCTGGTCGGGACGGTGGCGGCGGGGCTGTTCCCCGGCAAGAGCCTGGTGGAGTCGGTGATCGCCGCGGGCGACCGGGCGTTCGGCGGCTTCGGCACGGTGCTGCTGATCGTCACGGTGCTGCCGCTGCTGACGATGGGCGCGCTGAACGTCTACGGCGGCAGCCTCACCCTGCTCTCCAGCCTCGACTCGTTCGGCCGGTTCCGGCTGACCGTCGCCCGGCGGATCGGCGCGCTGTGCGTCGTGGCCGTGGTGTCGACGGGGATCGCGTTCGGCGCGAGCGAGAACTTCGTCGAGGAATTCGGCCATTTCCTGTCGGTGCTCGGCACCCTGTTCACCCCCTGGACCGCCGTGAACCTCGCCGACTTCTATCTGGTGCGCCGGGGCCGCTACTCGATCCGGGAGATCTTCAACCCGCGCGGGATCTACCGCCGTTGGAACTGGCGGGGGCTGGTCGCGTACGGGACCGGCTTCGTGGTGATGCTGCCGTTCTCGGTGATCGGCGACGCGGAGGGGCCGATGGCCCGGCTCCTCGGCGGGCTGGACGTGTCGATGCCGGTGGGGCTGCTCGTGTCGGCGGGCGTCTACCTGCTCGTATGCCGCTCACTGGACCTGTCGGCGGAGCGGCTGGCGGTCGAGGCGGCGGACGCGGGGCTGGAGCCGGAGGGGGCGTGACGCCTCCTGATGCCGCCCATGGAGCTGGGGCCGAAGGAGGCGTGCGGCGCCGCCGCTCTTCCCTTCATCGCCCGCGAGGGCGTCGCGCGTATGCCGGACGACTGTGCGCGGGGCGCTGTTCGCGGCGTGCGGGCGGGGCTACGCTGAGTGGTGCGCCCCGGACCCCGGCGACATGTGAACCGCTCCGTTCCGAGGAGGCGCGCCCCCATGGCCGTAGGTCTCGAACCCTCTCCCAGCGCCTTGGACGCGGCGCGCGCGACGGCGGTCGCGGCGCCCTCTCCCCCCGTCACCTCGGTGATCGACGTCAGCGGCCGACTGGACCGCACCGCCCTGCCA
>NZ_JBHVHQ010001210.1:0-1949 GCF_042800135.1 Streptomyces sp. NPDC057654
CTCAAGCGCCACGGCTTCACCGACATCGACGCGCGCATCCTTCCCGCCCCCGACCCGCAGGACGTCGGCACGCTCATGGTGCGCGCTCACCGCCCCGCGTAGCCAAGACTGCTGGTGGTGCTCACCACCTCCACCTCGGACCGTAGGCGTACGTGTTGCTCTCCCGAGGCGCTGATGGTGACCTCGTAGTCGGCCCATGTCCGTCGCAGGTCGACGGCCGCCGCCGTCGGCGTCCACCCGAGTTCGGCGAAGGGCCGTTCCGTTCGCTGGTCACGGGTCTTCATGAACAAGATGGACTTGATGAGGGTGCCGGTCGCGCCGCCTTGGCCGTCGCTCACCAGTCGGCACAGCACGTCGCAGTTGAACGGGGTGGCCAGCGGGGTCACGATGACGCCGCCCGCGCGGGTCTGGCGCGGCCACGCCGGCGGGATGGCGCGGACCGCGGCGGTGGACAGGATGCGGTCGTACGGGGCCCTCGCCGCATACCCCTGCTCTCCGTCGGCGCACACCACCAGCGGGGCGTAGCCGAGCTGGTGCAGCGTGGCTGCGGCCCCCTTGGCGAGGCCGCGGTCGATCTCCACGCTGGTGACCTCGTCGGTCTGCTGGGCGAGGAGGGCGGTGTTGTAGCCGCTGCCCGTACCGATCTCCAGGACGCGGTTGCTGGGCTGGAGGTCGAGGTGGTGGAGCATGTCGACCACTACGGCCGGGCAGGAGATGGAGCTGGTGAACGCGGAGCAGTCGGTGGGGCCGTCCTCGGTCCGTACGCGGCCGTCGGCGATCTGGGTGATGAGCGCGGCGAGCGGCATGTACACGGCTTTGAGCCAGGCTCGGGGGCGTTCTGCGCGGTCGATGACGTGGTACAGCCCGTCCGTACGGGGGTGCGCCCACCACACCCGGCCCGGTACGAACTCTTCTCGGGGGACGGTGAGGAACGTGGCGCGCAGCCATGGTTGCCCGGTGAAGTACGCGCCGTCGAGGCGGGCCTCGATGTCGGCTGCGCACCGGGCCCGCAGGTCGCCCGCTTTCATCGTCATGGCACCCGTCAGCTACTCGTCGTCGGGTTCTTCGGGATTCGGTTCGGGCGCCGGGTTTCCGGGGTCTCCTGGAGATGAGGAGTCGCCGCCGACCTGTCCGTTCTGATCCCCGCGATCCGTCACGTGGGCCTCCTCGCCGCTGCGGGTAAGTGACCGGGCCAGTGTGCTCGTCCGGGCACCTTGATCGCCACGCTGCCGAGCCGTGAACGACAGCAGGCGCCCTCCGAGGTCTTGGAGGACGCCTGCTGCACGCGGGTGTGGGGTTACTCCTGCATGCTGGCGATGAAGGATGCCCACGCCGCCTTGGAGACCGTCAGGCCAGGGATGGACATGTCCTTGGAGTCCCGGACGCGAACGACGCGAGCGCAATCCGCGGCCTCGACGCAATTGCCACCCTGATTGTTGCTGTAGCTGGACTTGAACCAAACCTCGTCGCTGACAGGAGCGGCTAGGGGGTTTCGGGTCATCTCGTCCCTCGCTTCAGGTTCCGGGCGTTGCGAGCAGGAACTGGGTCCAGGCTTCCTTCGGGAAGAGCAGGGCGGGGCCTTCGGCGTCCTTGGAGTCGCGTACGGCGATCTTGTCCCCCACGCGGGTGCGTCGGGCGAGCTCCACGCACGACCCTCCCTCCTGGGTGCTGTAGGAGGACTTCTGCCATTCGTCGGCGGCGGCCACATCGGGGGCCATGAAGTTGGTTTTGATGGCTACATCCACTTTCTCGCTAGTTGTTCCAGAAAGCGGGGTGTCTCCCCTGGTCCCCGTGATCCGCCACGTGGACCTCCTCGCTGCTGCGGGTAGGTGACCGGGCCAGTGTGCTCGTCCGGGCGCCTTGATCGCCACGCTGCCGAGCCGGGAACGGCAGCAGGTGCCCTCCGGGAACTCGGAGGGCACCTGCTGGACACGAGGGCTGGCTACCCC
>NZ_JBHVHQ010001211.1:0-1937 GCF_042800135.1 Streptomyces sp. NPDC057654
CCTCACACGGGGGCCGTGCGGTCGCCGCAGGCAGTCGCCGCCGGCCGTCGGACTATTGCACGCGGGTCTCCGCTTCGTCCTCCGTCGTCTCATCGGGCAGCCGCACGTCGATGACGGCGATGTTGACCTCCACGACCTCCAGCCCCGTCATCCGCTCCACGGCGGAGATCACGTTCTCCCTGATGTCGCCCGCGACCTCGGTGATCGGCACCCCGTACTCGACCACTATGTCGAGGTCCACGGCCGTCTGCCGCTCGCCGACCTCGACCTTCACACCGCGCGTGACGGGCGAACGGCCGCCGGGCACCCGGTCGCGCACCGCGCCGAGCGTACGGGCCAGCCCGCCGCCGAGCGCGGCCACGCCCGGCACCTCGCGTGCGGCCATTCCGGCGATCTTCTCGACCACGCCGTCCGCGATCGAGGTCTTCCCGCGGGTGGCCGGCGCGGTGTCGGCGCCGGCCGGCCCGGCCTGTACGGTCGCGCCGCCGCTCAGCGGTGTCCCGCCGGTCCGCGGCTCGTTGACCGCGGGGGCGGCCGTCTTCGGGGACGTCGACATGGGCTCTCTCCTCGGATCGTCGTCGGATAGCTCGTCCTGACACCTGTTCGGACACGGCCCGCCGCCTTGCGTCACGCGCCGCCGCGGATTTCCTATTCTTCGCTCACCGCGTGAGGAACGTGATTCCCGTACGTCGAACAGGATGGCCGCAGGACCGGATGAACGGAACCGGGCCGAACGGAACGGAAAGGAGCCGGCGAGTGCCCGAACGCAGCGACGACCTGCTGGCGGTACGGGCCGGGGAAGGCGACGAGGGCGCGTTCGAGGTGCTGGTCCGGCGGCACAGCGCGACGCTGCTCAGCCTGGCGACGCGCCTCCTCGGCAGCCGTGCCGACGCGGAGGACGCCGTGCAGGAGGCATTCGTCAGCGCCTGGCGCAGGCTCCCGGACTTCCGCGGCGACGCCGCCTTCTCCACCTGGATGTACCGCATCGTGACCAACCGCTGCCTCAACGTTCTGCGCGCCCGCCGCCCCACCCAGGACCTCGCCGCCATACCGGAACCGCCCGCCCCGGAACACGCGGCGTCCCCGGTCCGCGCGGTCGAGGGGACGGCGGCCGTCGAGGCGCTCACCGTCGCCCTGACCGGGCTCACCCCCGAGCAGCGCGCCTGCTGGGTGCTGAGAGAGCTGCACGGACTCTCGTACAGCGAGATCGCGGAGGTGGTGCGGATCAGCGAGCAGTCCGTACGCGGCAGGATCTTCCGAGCACGGCGCTATCTGACGGAGGCGATGGGCGCATGGCGCTAGACGACGCGACCGACGACGCCGCCCTGCCGTGCGGCCGGACGCTCAGCGCGGTCTGGGAGAGCGAGGGCGACGACCCGCACGTCGCGGGCTGCCCGCACTGCCAGGCGGCGCTGGCCGGGCTGGGCGTCCTGGACAGCTACGTACGCCAGGCGCGGGCCGCCGCCGACCCGCCCGCCGAGGAGATCACCGCACGCGTCATGGACCTCGTACGGGCCGAACTGCGCCCCGGCCGGCCGCTGCCGCTCGGCGAACCGGACGACGACGCCTGGATCGTGGAGACCGCGGCCACGCGCACCTTCCGCGCCGCCGCCGAGAGCCTGTCCGGGGTCCTCGCGGGCAGCTGCCGCGTCGTGCCCGCCGACCCCGAGGCCGCCCGCACCGCGTCGGAACAGGGCAGCGGCCCGTACCGGGGCCCGCTGCGCGTCACCCTGGACGTGGCGGCCACCGCGGAGTGGACGGTGCCCGAACTGGCCGACCGGGTACGGATCCTGGTCGCCGACGCGGCGCACCGCACGGTCGGCATGGACGTCGCCGAGATCGACGTCTCGGTCGTCGACCTCCTCGACGAGGATCCGCCGACGGTCCGGGGGAGCGCCCGGGACGGCGAGAGGAGAACCAGATGAGCGGCACCGCAC
>NZ_JBHVHQ010001212.1:0-1936 GCF_042800135.1 Streptomyces sp. NPDC057654
GTTCAGATCGTGCCAGGCCGACCTGGCGTCGGCGGAGACCTGCGGCAGCCGTTCGGCGGCCTTCGCCAGGCCGGGGGCGGCGTCCTTGACGGCGTTCAGTTCGTGTTCGAGGTCGTACAGCACCTTCTCGGTGTCCGACATGCGGTACTCCGTGCCCATCAGGCGCGCACGGGCCCGGTCCATCGCCTCCCGGCCCATGGAGTCCAGCCGGTTCCGCACCCAGTCGCCCTGCCCGCCCATGCCCTCCCGGCTGGGGAACGACTCCCGGGCGCTGTGCCACTTCTCGTACGCGTCGGCCTCGAAGCGGAAGCGCCCGGCGGCGCTCTCGTCGAGCCGGAGCAGGCCGTCCCGGACCGTGGTGTTCACGTCCCGGAAGCCGGCGTTCATGACGTCGCGGCGGATGTCCGCCAGCAGCCGGTCGCCGGCCTCGCGCAGCGACGCGTGCGTACTGGCGATGTGCTGCGTCCGGTCACCGGTGAACAGGGAGTGCGGCGCGTCGTGCTCCAGCCGGGAGGCGAGGTCCGCGAAGTGGCTACGGACCTTCTGGGTGCCCTCCAGCTCGGCCGCGAGCCGCTTCGCCAGGTCGTCCTCCCTGCGCAGCCACTGCTCCCCGGCCCGCTGGAGGGCCGAGTGCTGGGCCTGGGAGGTGTACTTCTTCTTGGGGATCGCGCCGAGTTCGTCATCGAGGAGCTTCTGGAACGCGTCGTGGGACGCCTTTCCATAGCGGGTACGGACCTCCGCCACGTCCCGGTCGGACCAGCCGGCCTCCGTCTCCTGCCAGCTCTTCAGACGGTTGGCCAGCAACTCGTCGGTGCCGCTCAGGAATTCATGGGTCTTGGTGTGCAGTTCGATCCGGTCCGGCAGTTCCTTCGCGAGGCTGTCGGAGAGATGGGTGAACCGGTCCTTCGGGTTGCCGACGTGCCAGTGCGGCCGTTCCTTCAGCTCGCCGTAGGTGAGATCGAAGGCGTGCTCAAGGCTGTTCCGGTAGCCCTTGGAGGCGGCCTCGACCGCTTCCGCCGGGCGGCCCTCGGAGTTCCAGCGGCGCTCGGCCCGGGACACCATGCGGTCGATGTTCTTGGTGATCTCCGGGGTGCGGCTGTGCAGCATGGCACGGCCCCGGAAGGTGCTGCCGAGCTTGTCCACCTGCCGCTGCCACTGCTTCTCGGCCTGGGCGAGGTCCGCGGCGGACTTGCCCTCCTTGCCTTCCTTGCCCACCGGGCCGAACGTGTCGTCGAACTTGCCGCGCGCGTCCCGCAGAGCCTTGTCGAAGACCAACTGGCGCTCTTCGGCACTCAGATCGCGCAGTGCCTTGGACGTCTTGGTCGCCTCGGTGAACCGGTCCCGCAGCTTCTCCGCGGACTGCTGGAACTTCTCCTCCAGGTCGAGCCTGCGCGCGGCGTTGTCGCGCAGCGTCTTGCTCTCCGCCGCCCACGCCTCGTCCTTGGCGGAAGCCGTCGCGTGGGTGCTGGCGGAGTGTCCGGCCGGGGTGTGTTCGGCCGGGGGCGCCGCGGCGGGCGGCGCCGGCTCCTCGGGGCGGACGACGGGCTGCTCCGAGTGGTGGCCCGAACTGCCCGCATCATGCGTCGCGTTGGAGTGATCGCCGGGCGCGGAGGCGTCATGCGAGACGCCCGAGGCGGCCGGTTCGTGTCCTGCGCCCTCGTGCGCGGACGCCTTGGTCGGCGTGGCGTCCGGCTTCTCCCCAGTGCTCTGCGGCGTCTCGCCGGAGCCTTCCGGCGCCTTGCCGGAGTTCCGCGGCGCCTTCCCGGAAGTCTCCGCGGACTTCGCGGTCTTCGCGGAGTCCTCCGCGCCCTTCGCGGTGCTCTCCGGCCCCCTCCCGGAGGTCTTCCCGGCGGGGGGCTGCGTCGTCTTCTCGGCGTCCGGCGCCGTCGCCCTGGCGTCCGGCCGGTCCATGGGCCGGTTGCCGGGCCGCGCGCCG
>NZ_JBHVHQ010001213.1:0-1933 GCF_042800135.1 Streptomyces sp. NPDC057654
CGCTCAACGGCTGCCGCGTCCAGTCCCTGGACCTGATGGAGCGGGGCGCGGCGCTGCCGGCCCGCTCCACCGCGGGCGTGGTGTTCCTGCCGGGCGCGGCGGGCACGGTCCAGGAGATCTTCGACAACGCGACGTCGAACTACTACGGCTCGCACGGCGAGCCGACCCCCATGGTGCTGGTCGACCGCGATCACTGGACGCGCCGGCTGCCGGCCTGGCCGCTGCTGGAGGCGCTGGCCGAGGGCCGTGCCATGGCCGGGCGCGTCGCGCTCGTCGACTCGGCGGACGAGGCGCCCGAGGCGTTGGTCCGGCTGCGGGCGGCCGCCCCGGCGGGCCGTTCCCGGTCTACGGATGACTAATATTTGACCCGTTCTTGACCGGAGGCAACTCTTCCCCCGAAATGCGCGTCTGCCTGACAGAACACAGAGTGCGCACGCGCGAACGGAGCTACTGGTGATCATCGGCCTTGTGACGGCTGTCGCGGCATCGGCCTGCTATGGCACAGGCTCTGTCCTGCAAGCCGTGGGCTCACGGAAATCCGCCCGGCGGGAGGCCGCGGCCGCCTCGTCGACCGGCACCACGCAGCATGGCGGCCCCAGCCTGTCGTCCACCGCGAAGGCGGCCGTGACCTGGGAGTTCATGGTCGGCACGGTGCTCGACTTCATAGGCTTCGCGCTCGGCGCGCTGGCCGCGCGCCTGCTGCCGCTCTTCCTCTCCCAGACCGTCATCAGCGCCAACCTGGTGATCACCGCCGTGCTGAGCATCAAGCTCCTCGGCATCAGGCTGACCCGGCCCGAGTGGGCCTCGATCGCCGTCGTCTGCTCGGCCCTGGTGCTGCTGGCGACCGCGGCCGGGCACGAGGGCGGGGGCAGCAGCTCGACGGCCACCCACTGGTGGTTGCTGTTGATCGCGATCGTGCTGATGGCGGGCGGCACGGTGGCCGTGCGGATGCTCGGCTCGCGGGCCGCGATCCTGGCCGGTCTGCTCTCCGGCCTCGGCTTCGGCGCACTGGGCGTCGGGGTACGCGTCCTGAACGGCATCGACCCGTTCGACCTGCCCACCCTCCTCGCGGACCCGGCGCTCTACGCCATCCTCGTGGCCGGCATCGGCGGCATGTACCTGCACACCGTCGCCCTCCAGATCGGTTCGGTCAACGGGGCGACCGCCGCGCTGGTGGTGGGCGAGACGGTGCTGCCGGGCGCGATCGGAGTGCTGTGGCTCGGCGACTCCTCGCGGCCGGGCTTCGCCTGGGTGGCGATCCTCGGGTTCGTCCTCGCGGTGGCGGGCGCGGTCGCCGTGGCCTGGTTCGGCGAGCCGGAGGGCGGAGCGGCGGAGCCCGAGGACCCTGCCCCTGCGGAGGACGCCGACGACGACGCCGTACGGCACGGAGCGGCCTCCCCTACGGGCAGCTGACGGGCTCCTTAAAGGGGGCCGGGGCTCTCAAGGGGAGCCCAGAACGACCACTTCGTCCGCGTCGAACCCGACGCCGACCCGCGCGCCCGCCTCCGGCGCGTCGCGCAGCGCACACGCCGCCTCCAGCTGCGGCCCCTTCTCGGGCCGCAGCAGCAGCGCCACATGGTCGCCGCGGAAGGTGCGCGCCTCGACGGTGCACGGCAGCCCGTCGCGTACACCCGCGAGCCGCACCCCCGCCGGGCGTACGAGCAGCCGCCGCGCGCCCTGGAGCGCGCCCCGGCGCACCGGGACCTTGCCCCAGACCGTCTCGGCGGCCTCACCGGAGACATCCGCCTCGACGACGTTGTCGAAGCCGAGGAACCGGGCCACGAATTCGGAGGCGGGCCGCTGCCACACCTCCAGCGGGGTGCCGGTCTGCGCGATCCGCCCGTCGCGCATGACGACCACCCGGTCGGCGAGCGCGAACGCCTCGCCCTGGTCGTGGGTGACGGCGAGGACGGTGGTGCCCAAGGTGCTGAAG
>NZ_JBHVHQ010001214.1:0-1932 GCF_042800135.1 Streptomyces sp. NPDC057654
GCCCCACCCCGGCCGCCAGATGCCTGCGGTACGTCGTCATCGGGAGCCCCAGCAGACTCGCCGCCCGCGCCTGGGAACCCGCCGGGCGCAAGTACGTATGGTGCAGCGCCCGGAACGCGCGCCGGTCCGCGGCCGAGGTCTCCAGCTCCGCCGCCGCCTCCAGGACGGCCTCGCGCAGTGCCGCCGCCCGCAGCCGGTCGTCCGCGTCCTCCGCACACCGCACGGCGACGAGACGGGCGGCCAGCAGGGGCGAGTCCCGCAGGCCGTCCGGGCGGGCGAGTCTGCGCAGGACGTCCCGTACCGCGTCGGCGAACTCGTCGCGCTCCAGCGTGCGCATCGCCTCCGGCGGCCGGGGAGCGGGGACGGCCAAGGGGTCCTCCGCCTGCTCCCGCTCGGTGAGGAGTTCCAGCCAGGCGAGCGGCGGCGTGCGCCGCCAGTCGTGGGCGAACATGCCGTACGCACGGCCGCCGCTGCGGAAGTCCGCCTCCGGCAGCCGGGAGAAGTCGGCGTACGCGCAGCCCGGCTCCCAGAACTCCGGGTCCGCGAACGGCAGCAGCGTCACCGCGGGCCGATGGTCCGTCAGATAGTGGTGGGTCAGCCGCAGCGTGATCAGCGTCTGCACCGGCGAGACGTCCTGGTAGTCGTCGCGGCTCATCCAGAACCGCACCAGCAGCGCCATCTCGTCGCGGCGCAGCCGCCCGGCCAGCCACCGCTGGGCCGCCGTCACCGCCGGGTCCGACGGCGCGTCCGGCAGCGGCTCGGCGGCCAGCTCCAGCAGCGTGTAGAAGCCCGCCGCCACCCCGTCGGGCCCGCACACCGTGTACGTCTCGCACGCCGGATGCCCGGCCCAGTCCCGTACGAGCCGTGCCGACGGCGCTCCCTCGTGGATCGCGGCGATCGTGCTCGCCTGCACCAGCTCGCCCTCTCCCGCCCGGACGACCGTCAGCCGGTCCAGCCGCGCCGCCTCGGCCGCCCCGCTCGTCACAGGCGACAGCAGCGGCCCCACCACCGGGCTCTCCCGGTGCAGATACGCGAAGTCGGCCAGCACGGAGCGCTGCCGCGTACGGTCCCCGTCCGTGAAGACCCGCTGGTAGTACGCGCCGGCCCGGCGCCGCAGCGCCTGCCGCCGCTCCGGGTGGCGCCAGCGCAGCTCCGCGTCCAGGGCGGCCCGTACGAGATCGTGCGGATGGATGCCGCGCGGCCCGTACTCCATGGCCGACAGCCCCCGCAGCCACTCGAAATAGGGCCGGGCGTCCGACACCTCCAGCAGCGCCGCGAGCAGCGGCTCGGTGGTGACCAGCACCTGCGCGGCGGCCTCCAGCGCGGCCCGGTGCAGCGCGGTCGGCACCGCGTCCAGCAGGCTGACCAGCAGCGCCTGCACCACCTCGGGGGACTCGGCGGGGTGTGCCTCGGCCGCGCCCTGCGCGGAGATGTCCGCGACCAGGGCGAGCGCCAGCGGATGGCCGCGGGTGAACGCGAGGGCCGCCGCCTGTACGTCCTGTGGCACGCCGCGCCGCCGCAGCAGCTCCCCGCTGTCCGCCGCGTCCAGCGGCGCGAGCGGCATGGTGTGCAGCAGCCCCTGCCACGCCGGGTCGAGCCGCCAGGCCAGCGGCGGGGCGTCGCGCGCGGCGAGGGCGACGAGGGTGTCGGCGGGCAGCTTGGGCAGCAGCCCCCGGTGCAGGGAGGATTCGTCGGCTTCGTCGGCGACGAGCTCCTCGACGCTGTCGAGCAGCAGCAGCGCGCCGCTCTCGCGCGGCAGCGCCGCCGCCGCTTCCTCGCCGTAGGGGCGCAGCTCCCGCGCGTCGAGCTGGAGCACCGGCCGGCCCTCCCGCAGCCCGATCTGGGCGAAGTGGTGCAGCAGCGCGGTCTTCCCGATGCCGCCGGGCCCGTACACGTAGACCACCGCGCCGTCTCCGGCGGTCAGCAGCGCGC
>NZ_JBHVHQ010001215.1:0-1929 GCF_042800135.1 Streptomyces sp. NPDC057654
CACCCGGCGAATTAAGCCAGCCTTTTGGCCTAAAACTGGAGCGACTTCGTCTGGAGGTACTCCGTCAGGCCGTGGGCGCCCAGTTCTCGCCCCACGCCCGAGCGCTTGTAGCCGCCGAAGGGGGCGAGGATGTTGAAGCGGCCGCCGTTGATGTCGACCTGCCCGGCGTCGAGGCGCCTGGCAAAGGCGGTGGCGGTGGCGTCATCGGCGGCCCAGACGGCGCCCGCGAGGCCGTAGTCGGTGCCGTTGGCGATGCGGACGGCGTCGTCCTCGTTCTCGTACTTGAGGATGGATACGACGGGGCCGAAGATCTCCTCCTGGGCGATGGTCATGTCGGGGGTGACGTCCGCGAAGACCGTGGGACTGACGTAGTAGCCGCTCTTCTGTCCCTCGGGGGGCTCGGCGCCGCCCGTGACGAGGCGGGCGCCCTCCTCGATCCCCTTCTCGATGTAGCCGCGCACCCGGTCCCGCTGCTTGGCGTTGACGAGCGGGCCCAGTCGGCTCTCCGCGTCGCGCGGGTCGCCGGGGGCGTACGTACGCGCCGCCTCCGCCGCGAGCGCGACGGCCTCGTCGTACTGGTCGCGGTGGACGAGCATGCGGGTCAGCGCGTTGCAGGACTGTCCGGAGTTGCGGACGACGTCGGCGACGTTGACGGCGACGGCCTTCGGCAGATCGGCTCCGGGCAGGATGACATTGGCGGACTTGCCGCCGAGTTCGAGCGCGACGCGCTTGACGGCGGCCCCGGCGATCGCGCCGATCTTCCGGCCGACGGCGGTGGAGCCGGTGAAGGAGACCAGGTCCACGCCCGGATGTTCGGCGAGCGCCTGGCCCGCGACCGCGCCGAGGCCGGTGACGAGGTTGAAGACGCCCGCCGGAATCCCGGCCTCCGCCGCGCACTCGGCGAAGAGCTGTGCGGTGAGCGGGGTGTCCTCGGCCGGCTTGACGACGATGGTGCAGCCGGCGGCCAGCGCGGGGGCGACCTTGTTGGTGATCTGGTGCAGCGGGTAGTTCCAGGGGGTGATCGCGCCGACCACGCCGACCGGTTCGAGCAGGACGGTCGAGTTGCCGACCTTCTCCTCGAAGGCGTAGTTCGCGGCCAGTTCGGCGTACGAGCCGGTGACCGCCACCGGGATGCCGACCTGAACCGCCTTGCTGAACGCGAGCGTCGAGCCCAGTTCGGCGGTGATCGTCTCGGCGATCTCGTCGGCGCGGGCGACGATCCGCTCGCGCAGCGCGGCCAGGCGCTCGCCGCGCTCGGCCGGGGCAGTGGCGGCCCAGCCGGGGAGGGCCGCGCGGGCGGCCCGTACGGCCGTGTCCACGTCCGCCGCGGTGCCGGCCGGCACGGCCCCGATCTCCTGCTCGTCGGCCGGGTTGACGACGGCGATGGTGTCCCTCCCCGCCGCCGGACGCCAGGCCCCGTCGATGTACATGCCGTCGTGCGCCTTCATTGCGTCGACCTCCCGTAGGTCTGCCGTGGATCTGCCGTGGATCTGCCGTGAGTCTGCGGGTGCGCGGGCCATCTGCCCGTCGGGGCCGGTCCGCGGGGCGCGTACGCCCACGACGAGGGTGCCACGCGCCGCCGCGCCTCGGACCGGCGCGATCGGGCCCGTACCGCAGCACTTCGGCCACCGGCCGGCGGCCGTACTCCGCGGCAGCGGCCCCAAGTCGCCGAGCCGGGTCGGGTCGAGTCGGGCTCAGTCGAGCGTCCGGGCCAGATAAGCGCGCAGCAGCGCCTTCGTCTCCGCCACGATCGCCGGGTCACCGGCCGGGTCCACGCGGAAGGCGAGGCGGAGCAGTGCGTCCGCGCTCTCGACGGCGACGAGGAAGGTGACGCGCAGCCGGGGGTCGGCCGCGTCGAGGCGGAGGCGGTCGGCGAGGAGGGTGCGGAGGCGGTCGGCGACGAGGTGGTTGGGTTCGACGGGGGCGGCC
>NZ_JBHVHQ010001216.1:0-1922 GCF_042800135.1 Streptomyces sp. NPDC057654
CGTATGTACCGTTCGGGCGACCTCGCGCGGTGGACGGCGGATGGGCTGTTGGAGTTCGCGGGGCGTGCGGACGAGCAGGTCAAGATCCGGGGCTTCCGGGTCGAGCCGGGCGAGATCGAGTCCGTGCTGGCCGCTTATCCGGAGGTGGCCCAGGCGGCGGTGGTGGTGCGGGAGGACCGGCCGGGCGAGCCGCGCCTCGTCGCGTACGTCGTACCAGCCGCCTCCTCCGTCTCCTCTGAAGAGTTCGACAGCTCGGCGCTGGAGGAGTTCGCTCGTACGCTTCTGCCGGACTACATGATCCCGGCGGCGGTCGTCGCGCTGGAGGCGCTGCCGCTGACCGCGAACGGCAAGCTCGACCGGGCCGCGCTGCCCGCGCCGGAGACGCCCGGCCGCGCCGCCGGACGGGTCCCCGAGACGCCCGCGGAAGTCCTGGTCAGCAGCCTGTTCGGCGAGGTGCTGGGGCTGGAGCGGGTGAGCGCCGAGGACGGCTTCTTCGAGCTGGGCGGCGACTCGCTGCTGGCCATGAGGCTGATCGCGCGGGTGCGGTCGGTGCTGGATGTCGCGGTGAGCATCAGGGAACTGTTCGGCGCGCCGACGGTGGCCGGTGTCGCGCGGCTGATCGAGCGCGCGCAGAGCGCGGACGGCTCGGTGTTGGTACGTCAGGTACGGCCCACAGCACTGCCATTGTCGTTCGCGCAGCAGCGGATGTGGTTCCTCAACCGGGTGGGCGACGACTCGTCCGCCGCTGCCGCGTACAACTTGCCGCTGGCGCTGCGGATTTCGGGTGAGGTGGACGTGGCGGCGCTGGAGGCGGCGCTCGGGGACGTGGCCGATCGGCACGAGAGTCTGCGGACGGTCTTTCCGGACGTCGACGGCGTGCCGTGCCAACAGGTGCTGGAAGGCGAGGACGGACGTCCGCCGCTCGTCGTCACGGAAGCCCGCGAGGAGGAGTGGGAGGCGGCCCTCGCCGCCCACGCAGGCAACGGCTTCGACATGAGCGTGGACCTGCCCTGGCGGGTGACCCTGCTGCGGGCCACGCCCACGGAGTCCGTTCTGCTGATCGTGGCGCACCACATCGCGTCCGACGGCTGGTCGATGGGCGTGCTGGCGCGCGACCTGGAGACGGCCTTCGCGGCGCGCCGCGCGGGACGGGCCCCGGATTGGGAGCCGCTGCCGGTGCAGTACGCGGATTACGCGCTCTGGCAGCGCGCCGCGCTGGGCGACCCGGATGACCCGGAGAGCCTGGTGAGCGGTCAGCTCGACTACTGGCGTGGGGTGTTGGAGGGAGTCCCGCAGGAGCTGGCTCTGCCGTTGGACCGTCCGAGGCCCGCGGTGCCGTCGTTCCGCAGTGGCAGTGTTCCGGTGCGTGTGGACGCGGCGACGCACGCGCGGCTGGCGGAACTCGCCGGTCGCGGCCGGGCGACGATGTTCATGGTGATGCACGCGGCGGTGTCCGCGCTGCTGTCGCGGATGGGCGCCGGGGAGGACATCCCGCTGGGCACGCCGGTCGCGGGCCGTGGCGACGCGCAGACGGAGGCCCTGGTGGGGCTCTTCGTCAATACGCTCGTGCTGCGCGCCGATATGAGTGGGAACCCGTCCTTCGCCGAGCTGCTGGCGCGGCTGCGGGAGCGGGACCTCGGTGCGTACGCGCATCAGGACATCCCCTTCGAGCGCCTGGTGGAGGAGTTGAACCCGACGCGCTCGATGGCACGCAACCCGCTGTTCCAAGTGATGCTCTCCGCCGGCAACGTGCCGGAGGCCCGATGGGAACTGCCGGGTCTCCTGGTGAGCCCCCTGCCGCCGTTCTCCGCGCCGCCGACCCGCTTCGACCTGGCGCTGACCTTCACCGAACGGCGCACCGAGGACGGTTCTCCCGACGGGCTGGACGGCGGCATTCTGTACGCCGCCGACCTCTTCGACGG
>NZ_JBHVHQ010001217.1:0-1911 GCF_042800135.1 Streptomyces sp. NPDC057654
TCCTCGTCGCCGGGCCGCCACTGCATGCCGATGAGGAGGGCGAGGGGCGTGCCGGGGCGGGCGTCGGCGAGGCGCCGCGCGCAGTCGAGGAACCGGGTGACGGAGGCGCGTTGTTCGTCGGCCGTGCCGCGGGCGGTCTGGGTCGGCATGAGCAGGGCGAGGCCGCCGCGCAGCGCGTCGGGGCCGCCGAGCGTGGTGACCAGGGAATCTTCGTTCGTCTCCCGCGCGGGCAGCAGGTGTTCGACAGGGGTGTCCCAGGTGCCCGCGGGCCGGTAACCCGCGGCGACGCGGCGTCTGACGCGGGCCATCAGGGCGGGTTCGCGGGCGTTGGCGGCCGGTCCCGTGTCCGTACGGGCGGGTGCGCGGTCGGCGGTGGGGCGGGTCGGGGGCGTCATCAGAAGTCGCGCAGGGTGTTGGAGTCGGAGCGGGCCAGCCCGGCGAGGCCCGTGAGGGTGTTGCGCCACTGGCCGGTGCGCAGCATGTGGCCGATCAGGGGTCCGGCCATCTTGGGGCGCAGGAAGAAGGCGCGGTACGCGGCGCGGGCCCGTGCCTCCGCGTCCGGCACGAGGTAGCCGATGCGGCTGTCGAACCGGCCCTGGACGAAACGGTCCCAGTAGTCGGCGGGGATGGCTCCGGCCTCGACGCACTCGGTGTGCAGCGGGGTGCCGGGCAGCGGGGTCGCGGTGTAGAAGCTGGCGTAGTCGAGCGGCAGCCGGCAGGCGAGGTCGAGGGTGCGGCGGTACTGTGCGAGGCTCTCGCCGAGCCAGCCGACGATGAAGTAGCCGAAGCCGTTGATGCCCGCGCGGTGGGCGGAGGTGACGGCGGTGGTGATCTTCTCCAGGTCGCTCTCCTTGCGCATCCGGCGCAGGATGTCCGGGTCGCCGTGCTCGATGCCGAAGCGCAGCCGTACGCAGCCGGCCCCGGCCATCGCGGTGAGCAGCTTGTCGGGGACGAGGTCGACGCGGGTGGGCGCCTCCCAGCGCACCTTGAGGCCGGTCTCGCGGACGCGTTCGCAGATCTCGAAGACGCGGCCCCGGTGCAGGGTGAAGACGTCGTCGTAGAACATGATCTCCTTGACGCCGAACCGGTCGCGCAGATAGGTCATCTCGCCGACCACGTCCTCGGGGCTGCGGTACATCGACCGCTTGTCGACGGCCTGCTTGAAGCAGAAGCTGCACTTGAACGGGCAGCCGCGGCTGGAGATCATCGTCGCGAAGGGGCGCGGGGCCATGATGGAGTGGAACCGGTCCATGGGCAGGTCCTCGCGGGACGGCCAGCCCGCGTCCTCCAGGTTGATCATCGGGGCGGGGCCGCCGTGCGCGTCGCGGGTGATGAGGCCGGGGACGCCGCCGTCGGGCTCCTCCTTGTGCTCCAGGGCCTCGGCCAGGCGCGGCATGATGGTCATGCCCTCGCCCACGCCGATGTAGTCGATGGAGTCGTGGCAGAGGTTCTCGGCGGCGTAGACCTCGGTGTGGGGGCCGCCGAGGATGACCTTCGCCCCGGTGCTCTTGGCGGCCCGGCACGCCTCCAGGGCGCCGGGCAGGCCGGGCGTGGTGGTGGTGACGCCCACGAGGTCCGGTGCGAAGTCGGCGAGCGTGCGGCGCAGGCCGTCGCCGTCCAGGCCCATGGCGGGGGTGTCGATCTGGACGGTGTTGTTGAAGCCCGCCTTCTTCAGCGCGGTCTGGATGTAGCCGAGGCCCAGGTGCGGGAGGACCCCGGCGCGCCGCTGCACATGGCTGATCTGACGGGTATTCAGGCATAGGTCGTGGTGGCGCACCAGAGCGATGCGCAGTTGCCGGGGCGGTGCGGGCCGCAGGTCGCGCGCGCTGGGCGCGGGGGTTCCCCAGAGCCTGTTCCCGGCCGGTACGACGGGCAGTTCGGTTCGTCCTCGTGCGCCGGTCGCCTTCGGCG
>NZ_JBHVHQ010001218.1:0-1911 GCF_042800135.1 Streptomyces sp. NPDC057654
CCCATACGGCCCGTACGAGCGCGCCTACGGGCCTCCCGGCCGTACGGCTCAGCGGGAGCGCTTCGCCAGCCGCTCCACGTCCAGCAGGATCACGGCGCGCGCCTCCAGGCGCAGCCAGCCGCGGCCCGCGAAGTCGGCGAGGGCCTTGTTGACCGTCTCCCGGGAAGCGCCGACGAGCTGCGCCAGCTCCTCCTGGGTGAGGTCGTGCACCACATGGATGCCCTCCTCGGACTGCACGCCGAAGCGGCGCGACAGGTCGAGGAGCGCCTTCGCCACGCGTCCGGGGACGTCGGAGAAGACGAGGTCGGACATCGAGTCGTTGGTCCGGCGCAGGCGACGGGCGACCGCGCGCAGCAGGGCGGTGGCCACCTCGGGCCGGGCGTTGAGCCAGGGCTGGAGGTCGCCGTGGCCGAGGCCCAGGAGCTTGACCTCGGTGAGGGCGCTGGCGGTGGCGGTGCGCGGTCCCGGGTCGAACAGGGACAGCTCCCCGATCAGCTCGCCGGGGCCGAGGACGGCCAGCATGTTCTCCCGCCCGTCGGGGGAGGTCCGGTGGAGCTTCACCTTCCCCTCGGTGACCACGTAGAGCCGGTCTCCGGGGTCCCCCTCGTGGAACAGGGCGTCACCCCTCGCGAGGGTGACTTCACCCATGGAGGCGCGCAGCTCAGCGGCCTGCTCGTCATCGAGCGCCGCGAAGAGCGGGGCGCGCCGCAGAACGTCGTCCACGAGATCTCTCCTTGTCGACATGCACAGAGGACCGTGGTCCCCATCATGCCGGACGATAAAACAGTGCGATCAATCACAAGTTTGACGCACCGGCGTCCCGGACCGTACGGCAGGGGTCCGATTGGGCTGCGGATTTGCTGCGGTCGGGGCGGATGTCAGTGCTGGGCTTTAGTCTGGCCGAGTGTCCAATACGCCGGTGAGAGCACAGGGGAAGGGGCCCGGAGGTCCCTCCGACGACGGTGCGGGGAGGGCGGCCGCGCCCCGCGATTCCGCCCTGGGCGAACGTACGCCCGACAGCGCGCGTACGCCTGGGAAGAACGCGCGTACGCCTGGGAAGAAGACGAGAGCGGCTGACAGCAGCAAACCGCGCGGGAGCGGGAGTGGCAAGGCGCTCGGGGGCGAATCGCGGATTGCGCTGGTGCGCCGGGCGCGCCGCATCAACCGCGAGCTCGCCGAGGTCTATCCGTACGCGCACCCAGAGCTCGATTTCGAGAACAGCTTCCAGCTCCTGGTCGCCACGGTCCTCTCCGCGCAGACCACCGACCTGCGGGTCAACCAGACCACCCCCGCCCTCTTCGCCGCCTATCCGACGCCCGAGGACATGGCGGCGGCGGACCCGGAGGCGCTGGAGCAGCTGATCCGGCCGACGGGTTTCTTCCGGGCCAAGGCGAAGTCGCTGCTCGGCCTGTCCGCGGCGCTGCGCGACAACTTCGGCGGCGAGGTGCCGGGCCGGCTGGAGGACCTGGTCACGCTGCCCGGCGTCGGCCGCAAGACCGCCAACGTCGTCCTGGGCAACGCCTTCGGCGTTCCGGGCATCACCGTCGACACGCACTTCGGGCGGCTCGTGCGGCGCTGGAAGTGGACGGACGAGACGGACCCGGAGAAGGTCGAGGCCGTCGTCTGCGACCTCTTCCCGAAGAGCGAGTGGACGATGCTCTCGCACCGCGTCGTCTTCCACGGCCGCCGGGTCTGCCACTCCCGCAAGCCCGCGTGCGGCGCCTGCCCGATCGCGCCCCTCTGCCCGTCGTACGGGGAGGGCGAGACGGACCCGGAGAAGGCCAAGAAGCTGTTGAAGTACGAGATGGGCGGCCGGCCCGGGCAGCGGCTCAAGCCCCCGGCCGACTACCCGGGCGACCCGGCCCCGCCGCTGGGCGCCGCTGTGGAGGTGGAGTGACGAGTACGTACGGC
>NZ_JBHVHQ010001219.1:0-1910 GCF_042800135.1 Streptomyces sp. NPDC057654
GGCCATGACCGCGCCCAGACTGCGGACAGCGGCACACGAATACGGAGGCCGAACGGCGCGGATTGGTGAACAGGTCGTTGCACGGTCCCAGAGCGCATGTAGCCTCACTCCGTGTTCATTGCACGCCGGGCTACCGGCGCGGACGCCCCCGCCATCGACGCACTGCTGCGGAAGTGGCAGTACGACCTTCCAGAGGACTACTCGGGGGACGGCCTCCCGGCAGGCTGGACATCGTGGATCGCGGTCAGCGAGGTGTGGGGCACCGTGGCTGTCCTGGAGGGAGAGTTCGACGACTACTTCGGTGCCAGCGTGCCCCGGCTGAGCACGCCGCTCCTCAAGCCTTCGTCGGCGGTCTGTTCGTTGCCCCGGACCACCGCCGCCAAGAAGCGGGGCGGCTCCTGCTCCAGCAGTTCGCTGCCGAAGCCCGCGGCGAGGGGTGCACATTCCTCACGCTCATCCCCGATGGCGGCGACGGCCTGGGAGACCGCGTGCAGTTCTTTCGCCAGTGTGGTCTCGTCTCCCTGACACCGCACGATCCGGACGCCGCCTTCGGCGCTCCGCTTACCAGTTTTCTCGACACCTGACGGCATCCCGCTGACCGGCCGCGGCCATAGGCCATGACCGATTGAGGTTCGTTACCCATACGCGCGCCAGTATGGCTTCACCCAACTCGATCGCCGCTCGTGTAACCGACCGGCCAGCACCGGCGTCCCAACACTGCCACGCGAGCAGTCAGCCCAGTGGCGCCTGGGCGAACGGATCCCGTACATTCGGCGGTCGCGGCTCAGCCCCTTCAGGGCGCGGCGGTACGCCAGGGCGCGAGGTGCCCCGTTCGCTGGTGACGGGGAAGCGCCTGCGTTTTCGGAGGTTGCTCAGGGGCCGGTGCGGTGCAGGGGGAAGGCCGGGCGGAGGACGTTGCGGTGGGTGTCGGCGTCCGCTCCTAAGGTTGTCTGCGTGCCTCCGTGAACTTGCCGGGTGGCCGTGGCGAGGAGGGAGCAGCGCATGTACGCGGATCTGTGGGTCGTCGTAGGCGACGCCGGTCGGGAGCAGTGGGAGTACACCCTCCTGGAGGCGGTGGGCCCGCTCCGGTTCGGCATGAGTCCCGGCGAGGCCGCCACGCGGATGATGGAAGCGGGCTTCACCGGCGACCTGGTCGAGATGCTTCCGTGGGACACTCGGCGCAGCCGGCACAAGGCGGAGTTTCGCAGGACGCAGGAGCGCGAGCTGTATCAGACGGACGTGACCGCCTACTACGTGGAGGGCATCGGCCTGACCTGCGTCGTCGTCGACGGGCTTTCGGGCCCGCAGGTCTGGTTCGAGGGGATGCGGCTGGTCGGCCGTGTCCCCTCGCAGCTCATGAACGAACTCGGCACATACCTGGCGGAGCGGGACATGGGTTTCACGTTCACGCCCGAGACATTGCCAACCAGGAACTCGGGTTCATACCCGGCGTCCAGCGCGCAGGGGACACCATGGTGACGCGCGCCGTCTTCGCCAAGCACGATGACCGCATCGGCTGCACCCTGGACGACGTCATCCCAAGCGAAGTATGGAGGCATCACTGAACTTGGGGACGCGTGCGGCGGAACAGTTGAGCCAACGTCGGCCCGCAGCCGTCCGTGCTGGACTGGTCCGAACGGCTGCTGACCGGTGTGCTGCTCAACGGCCGCCTGAATCAGCAGGCCGCCAAGCTTCGCATATTCTGGCGGCAGTACGCCTGGGCACGCCTCCCCGAGCACACGGACTGGCCCTCCGCTGCCCGTCGGAGTCCGCTCCCCCTCGGACCCAGAGGTGCCCTCGGCGGGGGAGCGTTCGCCGCGTGCGCCAACGGCATCCTCGTGCGGCCTGTGCGGCGAGATGGTCACGTTGCCTGTACGGCAGCGGCGGCCCCGGGGCACATCGTCCGGGGC
>NZ_JBHVHQ010001220.1:0-1909 GCF_042800135.1 Streptomyces sp. NPDC057654
TTCCTCGACGAGGACGAGCGGCTCGCCGTCGACCACGGGCACCTGACGGCGGCCCAGGCCGCGCGCGTGGCGGCGGGCGCGGGCGTACGGCACCTGGTGCTGACGCACTTCTCGCAGCGGTACGCGGACCCGTCGGAGTTCGAGCGCCAGGCCCGGGCGGCGGGGTTCGACGGCGAGCTCACCGTCGCCCGGGACCTGACGCGGGTGCCCCTGCCGAAGCGGGGGCAGGCCGCCCAGTCAGGTCAGGGCAGGTAGTACATCGGGTTCGGGAGCTTGACGGACTTCTCCGCGTAGCCGCCGGACAGGTCGCTGTACTGGTCGCCGAAGTTGGCGACGATCTTGTAGCCCTGGGACTCGATGTGCTTGCGCGTGCCCGCCTTGTACTCGACGGTCGTGCAGTTCGAGCCGCACGGCAGGTACGACGGCGGCGTCTTCTTGTTCTGGAGATAGAGGTGGGCGCGGTCCGCGGCGGCCTGGTAGCCGGCGTTCTTGAGGTTGCGGGCGCTCCACTCGCGCTGGTGCTCGTCGCGGCCGGTCACGAAGAAGACCGTGATGCCCTTGGACTGCGCCCGGTTGACCAGCTCCGGCATGCCGAAGACGGGCCCCATGTCCTTGTTCTTCAGGTACTCGTCCTGCGACTCGGGCGTGAGGTGGAAGCCCACCTCCAGCTCGTAGTTGTACGTGAGGAGCGTGGTGTCGTCGAGGTCGAGCACGATCGCGGGCTTGGCGTCCCTACCGTGCTGCCCGTGCTGTCCGTGCCTGCTGTTGTCCTGCGCCGCCTTCTTCGCCGCGCGGTCCAGGTGGCGCTCGGCCTTCTTCTCGATGCTCGCGAGCTGCTTGGCGTAGCTGCTGTACGGGGAGGCGTAGTGCTCGCCGGAGGGCGTCACCGTGTCGCCGTAGTACGCCTTGATCTTGTCAGTGACCTGCGTGAGGTTCGGGATCTCCTTGTCCGAGCGGGGCACGGAGTGGTCGGCGGAGGCCGAGCCCGCCGCGAACAGGCCGCCGCCGGCGGCGGCGAGGGCGACGGTCACGGCGGCGACGCGGACGCGCGTAGATGAACGGGTGAAGGCGTTGAGGGCCACGCGGGT
Organism: Streptomyces sp. NPDC057654; assembly: GCF_042800135.1. Classification (NCBI taxonomy): domain Bacteria; kingdom Bacillati; phylum Actinomycetota; class Actinomycetes; order Kitasatosporales; family Streptomycetaceae; genus Streptomyces; species Streptomyces sp. NPDC057654. The sequence goes on from NZ_JBHVHQ010001220.1 coordinate 1,089, forward strand.
TCTCCAGAAGGCGCTGAGGGCGTACACGAGGGTGCGTACGGGTGCAGCGTGAAACTAAAGGGTGGATAAGAGCCCGTCAAGGGTCGTCTACGCGCGGAGAGCCCGGATGGGGTACGGACGCGGGGCGGATGGAGCACGGCTCACCGCGCGGACGCGGCCACGTGCTCGTACGGGCGGTGCGAGGCGGCTGGGCGCACCCGCCCGGCCCGCGTACGGTATGGGCAGATTTCCGAAGAGAAGGGCTGGCCGATCATGGCGCAGGAAGTACGCGGAGTCATCGCACCCGGCAAGGACCAACCGGTCCGGGTGGAGACGATCGTGGTACCGGACCCGGGGCCGGGCGAGGCCGTGGTGCGGGTGCAGGCGTGCGGCGTGTGCCACACCGACCTGCACTACAAGCAGGGCGGCATCAACGACGAATTCCCCTTCCTCCTCGGACACGAGGCGGCCGGCGTCGTGGAGTCCGTGGGAGAGGGCTCCGGCGACCTCGCCCCCGGCGACTTCGTCATCCTCAACTGGCGCGCCGTGTGCGGCGAGTGCCGCGCCTGCCGCCGCGGCCGCCCGCAGTACTGCTTCGACACCCACAACGCCAAGCAGAAGATGACCCTCAAGGACGGCACGGAGCTGTCCCCGGCGCTGGGCATCGGCGCGTTCGCGGAGAAGACCCTCGTCGCCGCCGGGCAGTGCACCAAGGTCGACCCGAGCGTCTCCCCGGCCGTCGCCGGGCTGCTCGGCTGCGGCGTCATGGCCGGCATCGGCGCCGCCATCAACACCGGCGCCGTCGGCCGCGGCGACTCGGTCGCCGTCATCGGCTGCGGCGG
>NZ_JBHVHQ010001221.1:0-1908 GCF_042800135.1 Streptomyces sp. NPDC057654
CGCGCGGGCGACGGCGTCCCGGACGCCCGCGTCGCCCGCGCACAGGGCGGCGCCGCGCAGCCACACCGTCGGGGCGGGCGCGGCCCCTCGGGCCCGGCGCGCCGCGAGCGCGGCCAGCTCGGTCGTGCGGCCCGTGCCGGGGTCCCCGACGAGGCCCAGCACCAGGGAGTCGCCGTCGAGGAAGGCGGTGAACTCCTCGGCGGTGTCGGGGCGTTCGGCCGGTTCGCCCCAGGGGCGCGGGCCGCCCGCCGGGCCGAGGGAGAGGGCGGTGAGCTGGAGGGCGCCCGCGAGGTTGAGGTCCGGCCCGTACGCGGGCACGGTCGCGCCGTTGCGCGCCAGCAGCGCGGCGAGCGGACCTCCGGGGTCCGCTTCGGCGGTGGCGCGCAGCGGGATCGCGAAGCCGCCCGCCCGACGGCCGGTGTGCAGGGCGGTGCCGAGGACGGCGACGACGGCTCCGGTCCGCACGTCGAGCACGGGCCCGCCCGCGGCCCGCTCGCCGAGCCGCACCCCCTCCCGGTCCCCCACGGTCAGCTCCAGCGCCGAGCCCAGCAGGTGGAAGCGGTCGGTGGCGGTGTAGGTGACGGCGGCGCCGCCCACCACCCTGGCGTCGAGCCAGCGCCGCGTCCGCAGCCGCACGCCCGCGCCCGGCTCGATGGCGGTGGACGCGGAGACGGCGAGCGGCGGGGCGCTCAGCCCCTCGGTCCGTACGAGCGCGAGATCGGCCTCCGGGAGGGCGAGCACGGCGTCGTCGCCGACCAGGCAGGTCTGTTCGCCGGAGGCGTGCAGGACGACGCGCGCGAGGCCGTCGACCGCCTCATGGCTGGTGATCAGGGTGCCGTGGCCGTCCGCGAGGAAGCCGGTGCCGCGCGGCCGGCCGGCCAGGTCCCGGATGCGCACCAGCGCCTCGTCCGGATCCGTACGCCGCAACGCCATCCGCCGTGCCCTCCCCGCGCCCCGCCGCCCGTACTCAGACGGTATGCGGCGAGTGATCGCCGGAAACACCTCGCACCGCGAACGCGCCCCCTCGCACCCCCGTGGTTCACTCCGAGCGCCTGCTCGATGGGGTGAATCGGGGCCGTGGGCTGGATAGAGAGCCGGTGAGGGGGATCGTGGGGCGGGCGGCGGGCGAACCGCGCCGCCCGTCCCACGGATGTGACCGAGCCGCCTGGGGACCGCCGCGGCGGTCCGTGCGTCAGGCGAAGACCGCCAGGCTCTTGGCCTTGCCGCCCTGGTTCTCGACGAGCACGAGGAACGTGCCGTCGGGCCCGAAGACGGCGACGGGACCGGGCCCGTCCGCGACGGCCGGCGGCATCCGCAGCCGCACGCCGTTGCCCAGCAGCCGGGCCTGCTCCGCGTCCACGTCCCAGCGGGCGAACGCCGCCTCGGCCGCCTCGGCGACCGGCATGACCGTCAGCTCCTCCTGGAGCTGCTCCAGCGTGCGGGCCGCGTCCAGTCCGTACGGGCCGACGCGGGTGCGCCGCAGTGCCGTGAGGTGGCCGCCGACGCCCAGGCCCGCGCCCAGGTCGCGGGCGAGCGCGCGGATGTACGTACCGGACGAGCAGACCACGGAGACCAGCAGGTCCTGTACGGGCGTGCCGTCCTCCGCGACCCCGTCGTGCACCGCGTGCACGACGAAGGAGGAGACCGTCACGGGCCGCGCGGGGATCTCGAAGTCCTCGCCCTCGCGTGCCCGCGCGTACGACCGCTTGCCGTCGATCTTGATGGCGCTGACCTTCGACGGCACCTGCATGATGTCGCCGCTGAGCTCGGCGACCCCGGCGTCGACGGCCTCGCGCGCGATGCCGGAGGCGTCGGCGGACGCGGTGAGCTCGCCCTCCGCGTCGTCCGTCACCGTCGTCTGGCCGAGCCGGATGGTGCCGACGTACTCCTTCTCGGTCAGCGCCAGAT
>NZ_JBHVHQ010001222.1:0-1901 GCF_042800135.1 Streptomyces sp. NPDC057654
GTACCCGGCGGCCTTGAGGCGGGGGAGGTAGACCCCCAGCGCCTCGACGGTCTGGGTACGGTCGGCCAGCCCCTCGTGCTCGGGGACGTCGCTTCCGCTGAGGGTGCCGTCGTGGTTGAGGACGATCGAGCCCGTACGGGCATCGGCCAGCACCCGGTCGGCGATGCGGCGGCTGCCCGGATTGGACCAGTCCTCCGGGTCGACCGACCAGGAGATGGGGCGCAGCCCGAGCGTGGCGCACTCGGCCATCGCGGCGTCGGCGAAGTGGCCGCCGGGCGCGCGGAAGAGTACGGGCCGCCGCCCCGTGGTCCGCTCGATGACGTCCTGAGTGCGCCGGATCTGGTCGCGGACCTGCGCGCGGCGCAGCGTTTCGAGGTTGGGGTGCGACCAGCTGTGGTTGGCGAGCACATGCCCGGCGTCGGCGACCTGGCGCACGGTGTCGGGATACTTCGCGACGTTGGCGCCGAGCATGAAGAACGTCGCCTGTACGCCGTGGCGGGCGAGGATGGCGAGCACCTTGGGGGTGTACAGCGGGCTGGGGCCGTCGTCGAAGGTGAGCGCCAGGGTCATGGCCCCGGCGCGTACGGTGCGTTCCGGCCGCTCCGGCACCGGAGGCGGAGCGCCGCGGCCGTCGGCGGCGAGCGCCTGCGGAAGGGCGGCCAGCGAGAACAGTCCCGCCCCGCAACCGGTGAGGAAGCGGCGTCTCGGTACGGCTTTACGGTCAGTTGCACGGTCGGTGGCCATCTCCCCAGCCTCGGCCACCCCGCCCCCGCGTTCCCGTCCGCCCCGCCGCTGCCGCCTGTCGCGTCACCCCAACGGCCACTGTGCCCGTGGCGCCGTGGCGGCCGTCCGGGTGACGGGACGTCATGAGCCCCTATGAGTCGCGTCTTTGCTGCTGCGCGGGATGTCAGACCAATGCCTCACTCTCCGTGGCATAGCTGCTTTTGAGAGACACATAAGGGTGGGGCATGCGGAAGAGCGTGATGCGGTGCGTGGGGGCCTCGCTGGCCGCCGTGGCGGTGCTGACGGGCGCGACGGGTTGCGGGGAGGGCTCGGGTAGGGCCGGTGGGGCCGATGAGGGGAGCAAGGCCGGTGCGGGGAACCGGGGTTCCGGGGCCGGGGCGCGTACCCCTGAGCAAGCCATCACGGCGGCGTACAAGAAGACGTCGGCGGCGAAGTCCGCGAAAGTCGTGATGGCCGTATCGGCCCCGGCGGCGACCGGCGTCAGCGTGAAGGCGAAGAGTTCCGGCGTCATGGGCTGGAACCCTTCGGTCGCGGACATGGTCATGGAACGGGAATCGACCGAAGGGCCGTCCGGCGGGGGCCGGGAGAGACGCACGATCCGGGTCAGCAATGTCATGTACACGAAAATGGAGGGTGCGGCGAAAGCCACCGGCAAGGGGTGGGTCAAATTCGATGTGCTGGCCGCGGTGAAGGACTCCGATGACGCGCGGTTCCTGAAGCAGACCACCGCCGAGCTGGAGGGCATGAGCGACGACCCGACCCGGAAGCTGGCGCTGCTGCTCTACGCGCCGACCATCGAGGACGCTGGGCCCGAAGACATCGGCGGCGGGCGCACCGAGCACTACAAGGGCTCGTTCGCGGCGGAGAGCGTGCTCAGTTCCCCCAAGAAGGTCGCGGCCCTCACGCCCGAGCGGCGCGAGCAACTGCTCACGAACCTGAAAACGAAGGACATCCAGGAATACGCCTTCGACGTGTGGGTCAACAGCGCCGACTACCCGGTCAGGATAAACACGTGGATGAAGTCGCGGCAGGGGGTGACCACCACGTCCGCGGACTTCTCCGACTACGGAACCAGGCTCGCCGTACAGGCCCCGCCGGCCGACGACACCGTCGACGTGGCCGAGTTGGCCGTAGCGGCGAGGAAGCAGGAATTGGAC
>NZ_JBHVHQ010001223.1:0-1900 GCF_042800135.1 Streptomyces sp. NPDC057654
GCACGGTGGGCCGAGGGCGGACGGGTTGGGAGGGGCGGATGCTCCGGGGTCAGCTCCGAGGTCAGCTTCGAGGGGCGGCGGACGCCGTGGGAGCGGCCGTACCGCACACCGCGCACGGCGTGGCCTCTTCGGATACGGGCAGGTCGGGTTCGGGTACGGGTACAGGCGGGTCGGACCGGTCGGTCGCGGCATCCGCCTGACTGTCCGCCGCCTGACCGTCCGTTGCCTGGCCGTCCGTTGCCTGGCCATCCGCCGCCTGGTCATCCGCCGGTGCACGGGGCGGCGCGGGTGAGCGGCGGCCCGGGGTCGCGCAGACGATCGCCGAGCCGATCATCACCAGACCGAAGCTCCACAGGCCCATGGTGAGGATGATCGAGCCGTGCAGCACGATATCCATGATCAGTCCGGTCTTCCGCCAGCGATGGGAGGCCAGCAGGCAGACGCCGATGGCGAGTTCGATCACCAGCGCGCCCCAGGTCATGGAGACGACGATCAGTGGATTCTTGGACAGCCACAGCAGGAGCGAGTCCCATGGCGCGCTCACGCCGAACATGTTGTCGCGCAGAAAGTAGTACTCGGCGGTGCCATTCGCCCAGTCGGCCACGCCGAATTTGCTGATGGCGCTGTCGAGATAGAGATAGGCGATCTGCACGCGAATGGCCAGGAAGGCGACCATGGACAGGGTCCGCCACGACGGCGCCAGGGCGGATTTCGGCCGCTGCCAGTGCCAGGTGCGGTTGTCGGCCAGCCCGATGGGGATCATCAGGAAGCCCATGATCATGGCCACGGATTCGCCGCCGTCGGGCACCGAGATGCTGACCGCGACGGAATAGGTGGCCCAGGCGAGGGGAATCGCGGTCCAGCGGGGCCGGTAGCCGCTGGCCGCCGCGACCAGGATGACGATCAGCAGCCATCTGCGGGGCTCCATGCCGACGGAGTCGCCGCCCAGGCAGAGCGCCGAGGCCGCGCGTACGGAGTCACAGCGCGGGAATTCCCCGATGGTGATGACCGGCACCAACAGCGCCTTGACGGGCGTCAGCAGCAGAACGCTCAGCTCGGCCACGGCGATGACCGTACGGCCGATCCCGAACCATCGGGAGCGCAGATCGTGCCGTTCGGTGTGGACCGCGAGCCGGTCGGCGAGGGAGTTCAGGGCCGGGGTCATGTGCATCGGACGTCCAAGTGGGCGATTTTGACGACTCGCTTGTCGTAGGAGACCAACTGCCGGTAACTCCACGGAACCGTCTTCTCCTGGGTGAGATAGGCGTCGCCGCAGATAGTCGGCACCGGACTGCCGTTGTCCGCCTTCTTCGCCGGCTTCGTGGCCTCCTTGCGCAGACAGGCGTCGAGGAATCCGGCGCAATCCGTCCAGGAACTGATGGCAGACGCGCTGAGATAGGCCAGTTCCGGCCCCTGGGCGCGCTGTGTGCGGGACAGGCCGAAGAGATTCGAGGGCGCGCCCTGCGGGGTGTCCAGCAGGTCGTGGGCCGCGCCGTTCGGCTGGTACGCGTACACGCCGGTCTGCACGGTCTCGGGATTGCGGGTGAAGAACGCCCAGTTCTCCGGCGTCAGGACGTTCAGGGCCTGCCGGGCGCCTTGCGAGTGCCGACTGCTCAGCGCGTTGCTCGGCAGCGTGTAGAAGAGCGAGGCGGCGAGATATCCGAAGACGCAGACACAGGCGACGGAGAACAGGACGAGTTGGCGTACGGAACCGGCGCGTCGTTCCGCCGGTCTCGGGCGGGGTGGGGAAGTCGAGGGCGAAGGAGAAGGCGAACTGGGCATGCGGGCGCGACCCCTGAATTCTGGGAGATCTGTTGGAGATCCGGGAGATCCGGGAGATCCGGGTGAGTTGAGCGGTCCGACGGGTCGCCGGTGACCCGCCGGGCCGCGTCCGTGACGC
>NZ_JBHVHQ010001224.1:0-1897 GCF_042800135.1 Streptomyces sp. NPDC057654
CCAGCGGCCGGGGAGGGTTCCGCCGTCGAGGGTCGGAAGGCGGCCGTCCTCGGCGTCGGCGAGCCAGTGCGTACCGGTGAGCGCGAGCGGCCCGTACGGCTCGGAGACCGTCGCCACGCGGCCCTCGTGCCAGACCTTCCACTGCTGCTGTGCGTCGTCGCTCATGTCGTTCAACCTTTCACAGCCCCCGCGCGCGTGCCACGCGCGGGGGCGTCCGCGGAGGCGGACGGGGCTACGGGCCGGGGCAGCCCCAGGTGGTCGCGGAGGGTCGTGCCCTCGTACCGGGTGCGGAACGAGCCGCGCTCCTGGAGCAGCGGCACCACGCGCTCCACGAAGTCGTCCAGGCCGCCCGGCGTGAGGTGCGGGATGAGGATGAAGCCGTCGGCGGCGTCCGTCTGGACGAACTCGTCCAGCTCCGCCGCGACGCTCTGCGGCGTCCCGATGAACGACTGCCGCCCGGTCGTCTCGATCACCGTCTGCCGGATGGACAGCCCCTTGGCCGCCGCCAGCGCCCGCCATTTCGCGGCGACGACCAGCGGGTCGCCGATCCGGACCCGGCCCTGGACCAGGTGGCTCTCGGGGTCCGGATCGATGTCGGGCAGCGGCCCGTCCGGGTCGTACGCGGACAGGTCGCGGCCCCAGACCTGTTCCAGGGCGAGGATCGCGTTCTGCGGCGAGACCTGGAGCCGGCGGACCTCGGCGGCCTTCTCCTGCGCCTCGGCGGCGGTGTCGCCGAGCACGAGGGTCACGCCGGGCATGATCTTGAGGTCGCCGGGGCGGCGGCCGTACGCGACGAGCCGCCGCTTCACGTCGGCGTAGAACTCGCGGCCCGCCTCCAGCGTGCCGTGCCGGGTGAAGATGATGTCGGCGGCCGAGGCGGCGAACTCGCGGCCCTCGTCGGAGTCGCCCGCCTGGATGACCACGGGGTGGCCCTGCGGGCTGCGCCGCACCCCGAACTCGCCCGAGACGTCGAAGTGCCGCCCGGTGTGGGCGAAGGGCAGGGGGGCGTCGCCGCCGTCCCAGGAGTCCCACAGTTCACGGGCGGTCGCGACGAACTCGGCGGCGCGGGTGTAGCGGTCGGCCCGGTCGAGATAGCCGCCGCGCCGGAAGTTCTCGCCGGTGAAGGCGTCGGAGGAGGTGACGACGTTCCAGGCGGCCCGGCCGCCGCTGAGGTGGTCCAGCGTGCCGAGCCGCCGGGCCAGTTCGTACGGCTCGTTGAAGGTGGCGTTGACCGTGGCGGCCAGCCCCAGGCGCTCGGTGACGGCGGCCAGCGCGTTCAGCACGGTGATCGACTCGGGGCGGCCGACCACGTCGAGATCATGCACCCGCCCCTTGTGCTCGCGCAGCCGCAGCCCCTCCGCGAGGAAGAAGAAGTCGAACAGGCCGCGCTCGGCCGTACGGGCCAGGTGCTCGAAGGAGGAGAAGTCGATCTGGCTGCGGGAGCGCGGATCGGCCCATACGGTCGTGGCGTTGACGCCCGGGAAGTGGGCGGCGAGGTGGATCTGCTTCTTGACCGGTGTGTTCACGTCGTTGACCGGTGTGTTCATGCGATGCCTCCGGCGGGTGCGTAGCGGTTGGCGGGGCGCGGCAGGCCGAGGTGGTCGCGGAGCGTGGCGCCGGGATAGAAGGTGCGGAAGAGACCGCGGTGCTGGAGCAGCGCCACCGTGCCGTTGACGAACCGCTCCAGGTCGTCGTCCGGGTCGGTGGGCGTGATGTGGAAGCCGTCCGCGGCCCCCGCCCCGTGCCAGTCGCCGATCAGCTCGGCGAGGCCGACGGGCCCGCCCCGGTAGAGCGTGCGTCCGTCGCGCCCGGCCGTGAGCGTCCCTTCGTACGAGGCGGAGTCGGCCGACGCCGCGCACTCGCCGTCGGTCAGGTCGACGGTCAGCGCGGCCAGTAC
>NZ_JBHVHQ010001225.1:0-1896 GCF_042800135.1 Streptomyces sp. NPDC057654
CCGCCGCCGCCGAGGCCGAGCAGGAGGCCGCCGCCTCCGGCAAGGACTCGATGGTCAAGGACGAGGTCGGCCCCGACGACATCGCCGACGTCGTCGCCTCCTGGACCGGCATCCCCGCCGGCCGCCTGCTGGAGGGCGAGACGCAGAAACTGCTGCGCATGGAGGACGAGCTCGGCAAGCGCCTCATCGGCCAGACCGAGGCCGTACGCGCCGTGTCCGACGCCGTGCGCCGCACCCGTGCCGGCATCGCCGACCCCGACCGGCCCACCGGTTCGTTCCTCTTCCTCGGCCCTACCGGCGTCGGCAAGACCGAGCTGGCCAAGGCGCTCGCCGACTTCCTCTTCGACGACGAGCGGGCCATGGTCCGCATCGACATGAGCGAGTACAGCGAGAAGCACAGCGTCGCCCGGCTGGTCGGCGCCCCGCCCGGCTACGTCGGGTACGAGGAGGGCGGCCAGCTCACCGAGGCCGTGCGCCGGCGCCCGTACACCGTCGTGCTCCTGGACGAGGTGGAGAAGGCCCACCACGAGGTCTTCGACATCCTGCTCCAGGTCCTCGACGACGGGCGGCTCACCGACGGCCAGGGACGGACCGTCGACTTCCGCAACACCATCCTCATCCTGACCTCCAACCTCGGCTCGATGTTCCTCGTCGACCCGCTGCTCAAGGAGGACCAGAAGAAGGAGAAGGTGCTGGAGACCGTACGGGCCTCCTTCCGGCCCGAGTTCCTGAACCGCCTCGACGACCTCGTCGTCTTCCACGCGCTCGGCACCGACCAGCTCCAGCGGATCGCCCGGATCCAGATCGACCACCTCCAGCGCCGCCTCGCCGACCGCCGGCTCACCCTGGACGTCACGGACGCCGCGCTGACCTGGCTGGCCACCCTCGGCCATGACCCGGATGAGGCCGGCGACGCCGTCGACCTCACCTATGGAGCGCGCCCGCTGCGCCGCCTCGTGCAGACCGCCATCGGCGACCAGCTGGCCCGCGCCATCCTCGGCGGGGACATCCGCGACGGGGACACGGTCCGGGTGGACCGGGTGCCCGGCTCGGACGGCCTTACGGTCACCTCGGCCGCCACTGGAGCCGCCACCGCGGGCTGAGCGGCCGGCACCGGAGCGGCCGCGGGCTGAACCGGAGCCCCCGCGGCCGGAACGGTCCCTTCCGTAACCACCCGCCCCGTCCGGGCTTGCCAGGACGGGGCGGGTGTGGGGGAGGATGTCGGCAACCGTACGAAGGGAAAACCACGGTGAGCATCGACCCGTCCTCGATTCCGAATTTCGGGGGCCAGCCCGAACCCCAGGAGGAGGGTCCGGCAGGCCCCGTAATCCCCGACCAGGATCTGGTCAAGCAGCTCCTCGAACAGATGGAGCTGAAGTACGTCGTCGACGACGAGGGCGACCTCGCCGCGCCGTGGGAGCAGTTCCGCACGTACTTCATGTTCCGCGGCGAGGAGGAGCAGCAGGTCTTCTCGGTGCGCACCTTCTACGACCGGGCGCACGCCATCGAGGAGAAGCCCAAGCTTCTCGAAGCGATCGACGACTGGAACCGCCGCACCCTGTGGCCGAAGGTCTACACGCACACCAACGACGACGGCAGCGTCCGCCTCATCGGCGAGGCGCAGATGCTGATCGGCGTCGGCGTCTCCCTGGAGCACTTCGTGTCCTCCACGGTCAGCTGGGTGCGCGCCTCGATCGAGTTCGACAAGTGGCTCGTCGAGCAGCTCGGCCTGGAGGCCGAGATCGACGGTGACGGCGACGGCGAGGCGAAGCCCGGCGACGAGGAGTCCTGAGCGGACGCCGCTGCCGCCCGGACGGGCAGAACGAGCCGCACGGGCAGAACGAGCCTTACGGGCAGAACGAGCCGCACGGCTACATCGGCATCGGGGCGATCAGC
>NZ_JBHVHQ010001226.1:0-1894 GCF_042800135.1 Streptomyces sp. NPDC057654
GGCCGGCTCCCTGCGGGGCCGGCGCCCGTTCCGGCCGGTCAGTGGCCGTCTTCCACCGGGGCCTTCTTGTCCCCGAACGCCGGGTCCTTCATGATCCACGTCGCCAGCGGCGCGGTGCCGTCCTGCGGCAACGCCGTGAAGGTGACGCCGAGCTTGATGGCGCCCTTGCGGTTGAGGTCCATGTCGTCGGTGTCGGTGACCTGGCCGCGCGGCACGATGAAGCGGTAGCGGATCTCGTTGCCGTCGGTGAACTCCAGGCCGAGCGCCCGCTCCTCGATCAGCGCGTCGTCGGTGACGCCGAAGCTGTACGTGCCCGAGCCGGAAGCGGTCTCCGCGACATTCCCGTTGCCGTAGAAGAACGGCAGGGTGTTCTCGTTGAGCTGGAGCATGCCGAACTTCAGGGTCAGGTCGCGCTCGTCGTAGACGTAACGCGCGGCGCCGACGGTCTGCCAGGTGTTGACCTTGACGGTCTTGCCCTTGCGGCCGAACTTGACGCCCTCGGGCGCGGTGTAACCCAGGTCCACCCAGCCCGCGCCCCACTCGGAAGCGGCGTCGACGGGGGCGGTGGTGCCGACCTTGGCGACGAGCACGCGGCCGGTGCCCGCGACGCGGATCTCGTTCGGGTTCATTCCGGACATGAAAGTCTCCTTGAATCAATGGTTGCTGAAATCAGCGAAGGAAAAACGAGTGTCAAGCGAATGACAAAGGCCCCGCCCGAAGGCGAGGCCGGAAAACAGGAATGGCGGATACGGCGGAAAGCGTCAGACGGGGCGGAGGAACAGCCGGGCCCGGGTGAGGTAGCGGTTGCCGGCCGGCCGGTTGTAGTCCGGAAGCCAGCGCGCGGCCTCCTCCTCGACGACGTCGGTGACGACGGCGCCGCCGTACGCGCCGCCGCGCAGCTGGAACAGCGCGGTACGCGCGGACAGGGAGAGGGTGTGCGCGGCGGTCTTGTCAGGACCGTAACTCTCCAACTCCACGATGGGCTGGTCGAGATGGAGGTCGTCCACCCAGGCTCCGCCGGTCCGCGAGACCAGCACCACTTTCTGCGTGCCGTCGAAACCGGACGGCGGTCGGTTGTCCACTACGGCTCCGGCCAGTTCAGGCCGGTCCTTGAGGACGTCGACGATGAGGCGTTCCACGTCGGGGAACGCGAGCGGGCTCTCGGTCACATGAGCGCTCCTTTCACAACGAAGCGGCGGATGCCGTCGCCCTGGCCATGGGCACAGCTCCGCCGCTGCACCTATCGTGATCGAGATCGCGCGAGAGCGCAAGCTGTGCGCGCGAGTACGCAATTAATGGAGTCTCGCTACCCGACGGTGTGTCAGACGGACGAGATAGATTATTGGATGAACAAGGACACTCCCGGGCATCCGCTGAGGACTGCACGCGGCCGGAAACGACCGGTTCGCCTGCGGCCTGGCACCGCCGGACCGCAGGCGGCCGGACACGACGCATCGGGCAGGGGACGAGTCAATGCAAGGCGTTTGGGGGCAGCATGAGTGCACAGTGCGGTTCGACCGAAGGCGGCCCGTGGTGAATGAACGCGGCGCACCGATCGCGGACGTGGTGAACGCCATCGTGGAAGTAGCGGCCGAGTCCGGCCGATCCGGAACATTCACCGGCGACGTGGGACACGCCCTCGCCTCGGTCGCCGACAAGGTGACGGAACGCATCGTGCGCGAAGCGGAGTTCAACGGTTTCGTCAGCGGCTGGCAGGAGGCCGTCTCGGCTTCGTACGGTCCGCACGCCGGCGCGCAGGTGTACCGCATGCCCCGGCAGAGCACGAACCGCCAGAACAGCAAGGACCGGTCGGCGCGCACGGACACCTGACGGTCGGCGACACCCCCACCCCACACCCCCTGGACGTCGGCACCCCCCACCCCCGGCCAGGGGC
>NZ_JBHVHQ010001227.1:0-1892 GCF_042800135.1 Streptomyces sp. NPDC057654
GGCCAGGGGCGTCTTCGACTCGGGGCTCACGCGGTCCCCGGCCGCGATGGCGGCGGCGGGGTCGACGAGCCCCGCGCCCAGCGCGTCGCTGCGCCCGCCCTCGGGCGCGTCCAGCGCCGTCTCGGTGAGCAGCCGGCGGATCTGGAGCGGGCTGAGGTCCGGGTGCGCGGCGCGGACGAGGGCGACGGCGCCGGAGACGAAGGCGGACGCGGCGCTGGTGCCCCATCCCTCGTAGTAGTGCCGGTCCGGGTCGGCGATGACGACGTCGACGCCGGGGGCGCTGACCGTGGAGTACCAGCGGCGGGTGGAGAAGGAGGCGCGGGTGCCGTACCGGTCGACGGCGGTCACGGCGATCACGCCGGGGTAGGCGGCCGGGTAGGAGACGTGGTCGCCGCTCTCGCCGCCGTTCCCGGCGGAGGCGACGACGACGGCGCCCTTGCTCAGCGCGTACTGGACGGCCTCGTCCTCGCGCGGCTCCGGGTGCGCGGAGTCGCTGTCGTCGCCGAGCGACAGGTTGATCACGTCCGCGCCGTGGTCGGCGGCCCAGCGGATGCCGTCGGCGAGCGCGCCGCCGCGGACCGAACGGGCCTGCTTGCGGGCCGGGTCGCCGTCCTCCAGGATCACGCGGACGGGAAGGATCTTCACATCGGGGGCCACGCCCAGGATGCCGTCGTCGGCGGCCGGTCCGTGGCCGCGGCCCGCGACGATCCCGGCCATGGCGGTGCCGTGCCGGGCCCAGGAGCGGTCGCCGCTGCTCGCGCCGAAGCCGATGAGGTCCTTGCCGGGCAGGACCTGGCCGGCGAGGTCGGGGTGGCTGCCGTCGACGCCGGTGTCGAGGATGGCGACGGTGATTCCCTTGCCCTTGGTGGTGCGCCACGCGTCCTGCGCGTGGATGGCGTCGAGCCCCCACTCCTGGTCGCGTATGGCGTCGGCGTGCGCGGGGGCCGCCTCCGTCAGCGTGGGCAGGACGGCCAGCGCGGCGGCGGCCAGTGCGAGGAGCGCGCGGCGGGGCCGCGACCGGCGCGACGCGCGGCGCATCGTCACTTGGACGCCTCCTCAGCGGCTTTCTTCACGCCTTGGACAAAGGCGTGTTCCACCTGCTCGCAGACGCCCTTGGCGTCGTGCCCGAGCCCCGCCTGCGCCGCGACCGACGTCGCCCCCGGCGTGACGGCCCGGATCGCGGGCTGCGGATCGGCGGCCTCGCGGCCGTCGGCGAATCCCGTCACCGCGTACAGCACCACCGGCGTATCGGTACGGATCTTGATCTGCCAGCTGGCCCGCTGCGCGTCGCCGAACCCGGCCGCCGCCGTCCCCTTCGCCCCGTACGCACGCGGCAGCAGATCCCGCCGCTCCCCCAGCCCCTCGTCCTCGAACCGCCGTTGCAGAGCGCCCATCTGCTCCGTGTCGGCCTTGGTGACGAGCAGCCCTACCGTCGTCACGCTGGTCGTCGTCGCGTCCGCGTACGTGGCGCGCAGCAGCCGCGCGCAGCCGACCGGCGCCAGCGCCTTGGCCAGCAACGGGTCGAACGCCCCGGCGCAGCCGCTGTCCGGCGCGACCGCGATCCGCCGCCAGGTGCGGTCCGCGCCGCCGGGCCCCGCGCCGTCGCCGCGCAGCGTGGGCGGGAAGATCGCGTCCACGGGGGCCGTGTGCCACAGGGCGCCGCCCTGCTCGTACGTGGCCTCGGCGGCCGACTCGGCCCCCGCCTCGCCGCCCAGCAGGCTGCCCGCCGCCGCGCCGCCGAGGAGGCCGAGGCCGAGCACGAGGCAGAGGGCGGCCACGAGCGCGCGCAGCCGCCCGCGGCCCGGCGGCTTCGGGTCGCCGGGCGCGCGACCGGGGGTGCGGGGGGTGACGGGGGTGAAGGCGGGCTCCGGGTGCTCCGAGCGGTACCAGGG
>NZ_JBHVHQ010001228.1:0-1889 GCF_042800135.1 Streptomyces sp. NPDC057654
GCCCACACCCCGGCGGCAGACACCGAACCCGCCCCAACCCCAGCCCCACCCCCGTCGCCGCTCGCGCTGTGGACCCGCAGGGGTAACCCTCCCGACGCCGCACATTGATGAGCAGTAGCGGCGACGCCCTTCGGGAGTGGCCGATGACTCCCTAGCGCCGCATCCGCGGCGGTGGGAGTCTGTCCTCTATGGGGGCATTCAGGTGGTTACGGGGTCGGAGGGTGTTGTGGGGGATCGGGGTGGTGGGGGTTGTCGGGGTGGGGGTGGGGGCGTTGGTTGGGTGTGAGCCGACCGCGGGTGGGCTCAGTACCATCAGCGTTTCCGTTACTACCGATCAGCTCGCCACCCGCGCGCTTGAGCGCAACCACGTCACCGTGCAGTGGCTCGCCTGTTCCGGGGAGGTCGAAGGCACCGGGAAGAAAGGCAAAGGGTCGCCGCCGCCCGTGACCGCCGTCGGCGTCGACTGCCAGGGGCGGACCAAGGACGGGAAGAAGATCATCGTCTACGGGCGCGTCACCGGCATCAGCGGTGACTCCTGCGTCCGCGGCAGCCTCACCGCCAAAGTCGGCGGCAAGACCGTCTTCACCTCCACCGTGCTCGGCTCCTGTGCCGGGGAGGCTTCCTCCGCCCCGCCCGAGGCCGGTCGGCCCAGTTCCTCCAGCTGGACCCCGCAGCCCTGGCCCTCCGACAGCTGTTCCACCACCCTTCCCGGGAAGTGACACCCTCCCCCCTCACCGATCATCGGGCTGTCGGTCCCGGCCGGTAGCATCCCGTTCGTACGCGCGAACCCGCGCGCGTCCACACGACTCGGGAGGAGCCCACCGGTGGCGGGAGAAGCGCAGGCCGACTGCCTGTTCTGCAAGATCGTGGCAGGGGAGGTGCCGGCGACCGTCGTGCGGGAGGGCGAGACCACCGTGGCGTTCCGGGACATCAACCCGCAGGCGCCCACGCATGTCCTGGTGATTCCCAAGGCGCACTACCCCGACGCCGCCTCGCTCGCCGCCGCCGAGCCGGCCATCGCCGCCGACGTGCTGCGCGAGGCCGGGGAGATCGCGCGGGAGGAGAAGGTCGACGGGACCGGGTACCGGATCATCTTCAACACCGGTGCCGGCGCGGGGCAGACCGTCTTCCACACGCACGCCCACGTGCTCGGCGGGCGCGGCCTCAACTGGCCCCCCGGGTAGTCGGGAGCGGGTCCCGTGTCCGTACGCGAACTGGTCGTCCTCGGCACCGCCAGCCAGGTGCCGACCCGGCACCGCAATCACAACGGCTATCTGCTGCGCTGGGACGGCGAGGGCATCCTCTTCGACCCGGGCGAGGGCACGCAGCGGCAGATGCTGCGCGCCGGCGTCGCGGCGCACGACCTCAACCGGCTGTGCGTCACGCACTTCCACGGCGACCACTCCCTCGGGCTCGCCGGGGTCATCCAGCGCATCAACCTGGACCGCGTGCCGCACCCCGTCGTGGCGAACTACCCGCGCAGCGGCCGGCACTTCTTCGAGCGGCTGCGGTACGCGACCGCGTACCGCGAGACCGTGCGGCTGGTGGAGGAGCCGGTGTCGGGCAGCGGCGGCACGCTCGCCGTGACCCCGTCGTACGAGCTGTCGGCGCGGAAGCTCTCGCACCCCGTCGAGTCGTACGGTTACGCGCTCGTCGAGCCCGACGGGCGGCGGATGCTGCCGGAGCGGCTCGCGGCGCACGGCATCGCCGGGCCGGACGTGGGCCGGCTGCACCGGGAGGGGAGTCTGGGCGGCGTCTCGCTCGACGAGGTCAGCGAGGTGCGGCGTGGGCAGCGGTTCGCCTTCGTGATGGACACCCGGCTGTGCGAGGGCGTGTACGAGCTCGCCGAGGGGTGCGACATGCTCGTGATCGAGTCGACGTTCCTCGAC
>NZ_JBHVHQ010001229.1:0-1888 GCF_042800135.1 Streptomyces sp. NPDC057654
GCCTCGGCCGCAGCGGCCGGTTCGTCCCCCGGCTCGGGATCGCCTGCGGGCTGCGCCCCGGCAACGGTCACGGCCTCGGATACGGACTCGGGCCCCGCCTCGTTCACGGTGTCGGCACCGGGCTGCGCCTCGGCGACGTCCGCGCCCTCGGATACGGGTTGAGGCCCGGCCTCAGGCACCGGCTCGGGCTCGGCCCCGGCCTCCGGCTGCGGTGCGGCGGCGGATGCGTCCCCGGCCCCAGGCTCGCCCGCGGGCTGCGCCCCGGCGACGGCCGCCCCCTCCTCGGATACGGACTCGGGCCCGGCCTCCGGCTGCGGTGCGCCAGCCGGTGCGTCCCCGGACTCAGCCTCACCTGCGGGCTGCGCCACGGCAGCGGCCCCGGCCTCGGATACGGACTCAGGCCCCGCCTCGTTCACAGCACCGGCACCAGGCTGCGCCCCGGCAGACGCCTCAGCAACGGCCCCCGCCTCGGACGCGGGCTCAGAACCAGCCTCGGGCTCGCCCGCGGGCTGCGCCTCAACAGGCGCCCCAGCAACAGCCACAGCCTCGGACCCGGCTTCCTTCACAGCACCGGCCTCCGGCTGCGCCCCGGCAGCCGGTCCGGCGGCAGATACATCCTCGGACCCAGGCTCGCCCGCGGGCTGCCCCTCGGCGACGGCCGCACCCTCCTCGGATACGGACTCGGGCCCGGCCTCGCTCTCTCCCCCGACCTCCGGCTGCGGTACGGCAGCCGGTCCAGCGGCGGGCGCGTCCCCGGACTCGGCCGCGCCTGCGGGCTGCGCCCCGGCACCGGCCACACCCTCGGATACGGGCTCGGGCCCGGCCTCGTTCACAGCACCAGTACCGGACTGCGCCCCGGCAGGCACCTCAGCGACGACCCCGGGCTCGGACGCGGACTCCGAACCGGGCTCGGGTTCACCCGCGGACTGCACCTCGGCAGCCGCTTCGGCGGCGGCCACAGCCTCGGATACGGACTCGGGCCCGGCCTCGGGCGCGGACTCCGAACCGGCCTCCTGCACGGCGTCGGCCTCCGGCTGCGCCCCGGCAGCCGCTTCGTCAACGGACGCACCCACGGACTCGGCCCCGCCCACAGGCTGCGCGGCAACAGCCCCAGCGTCGGGCTCAGCCTCGTTCACGGTCCCGGCCTCGGGCTGCGCCCCGGCGGCCTGTTCGGGCTCGGGCTCGGTCCCGGCAGGCGTCCCCGCGACGGCGACAGCCTCGGGGGCGGGCTCGCCCCCGGCCTCGTTCACAGCGCCGGCTTCCGGCTGGGGCTCGGCGGCGGCCGACGGCTCCGCGGCAGGGGCCACGGGCGCGGCCTCGGCCTGCGCCTCTCCCCCGGCCACGGCCTCCGGCGCGCCGACCGGCTGTTCGGCGCCCTCCGGCTCCACGGGGGGAGCCTCAGCGGGTGCGGTCTGCTCAGGAGCCTCTGCGGCAGCAGCGGTTTCGGGCGCACCCTCAGCAGCAGCCACGGCCTCCGGCTCAGCGGCCCCCGCAGGCTCCGGCACGGCCGCAGGCTGCGGCTGGGCGTCCCACGTTCCCGTCTGCGGCGGGATCTCGCCGAGCTGCGGCCCGGCAAGGGCGGCGGCGTCCTCGTCGCGCGGCACGTCGAGGTATTCGGGGCCCACGGTCGGCGGGCCGGAGTGCCGTACGGGAGGGGCGGTCTGCTGGACGCCCGTGGCGGGGCCGCGGTCGGCGAGGGAGCGTACGACGCCGTTGGAGGTGTCCGGCATGGGCGGGCCCATGTGCAACGGCCGCCGCGGCGCGGCGGGCGGAGCGGCGGGGCGCTGCTCGCGCACGCCCGGGACCTGGACGGATCCGGTGTCGCGGCCGCCCGTCTCGTGCGTGGTGCCGCGCGGCGCGGCGGCGCCGGTCGGGGGCTGTTCCATCC
>NZ_JBHVHQ010001230.1:0-1887 GCF_042800135.1 Streptomyces sp. NPDC057654
GCACCAGCGTCGCCCGGTCGACGGTGCGGGCGGCGTCGAAGAGGGCCAGCCCCTGCTCCGTCGTCAGCGGGGGCATGCCGGAGCGGGCCAGGCGGCGGACGTCGGCGTCGGCGAGGTGGCCGGTCAGGGCGGACCGCTGGTCCCACAGGGTCCAGGCGAGGGACTGGGCGGGCAGCCCCGTGGCGCGGCGGCGCTGGGCGAGGGCGTCGAGGAACGCGTTGGCCGCCGCGTAGTTGGCCTGCCCCGGTCCGCCGAAGGTACCGGCGGCGGAGGAGAAGAGCACGAAGGAAGAAAGATGGTGATGGCGAGTCAGCTCGTGCAGGTTGAGCGCCGCGTCGGCCTTGGGCCGCATCACGGTGTCCACGCGCTCGGGGGTCAGTGCGGTGACGATCCCGTCGTCCAGCGCGCCCGCCGTGTGCACCACGGCGGTCAGGGGGTGCTCGGCGGGTACGGCCGCGAGGCGCTCGGCGAGCGCTTCGCGGTCGGCGGCGTCGCAGGCGACGACCGTGGCCTCGGCCCCGAGCGCGGCCAGTTGGGCGCGCAGCTCCTGCGCGCTCTCGGCCGCCGGGCCGCTGCGGGAGAGCAGCAGGAGATGCCGGACGCCGTGCTCGGCCGCGAGGTGCCGGGCGATGTGCGAGCCGAGCAGTCCGGTGCCGCCGGTGACCAGCACCGTGCCGTCCGGGTCGATGGCGGCGGGCTCCCCGGTCTCACCCGCCGCCACCTTGACCAGTCGGGGCGTGAGCAATTGACCACTGCGGAGGGCTAGTTGCGGCTCGCCGGAGGCGAGGGCCGCCGCGAGCGCGGAAGTACCTTCGGGAGCTCCATCCAGGTCGAGGAGGACGAAGCGGCCGGGGTGCTCGGTCTGGGCCGAGCGCACCAGGCCCCACACGGCGCTCTGGGCGAGGTCCGGTACGTGCTCGCCGTCGGTCACGGCGACCGCGCCCCTGGTGAGGAAGGCGAGGCGCGACTGTGCGAACCGATCGTCGGCGAGCCACGTCCGTACGGCCTGGAGCGCCCGGTGCACGGCCGCCCGCACGGAGCCCGGGGTCTCGTCGCCGTTCTCCACCCCTCGGGAGAGGAGCACGGCATCCGGCACGGGCGCCCCGGCGTCGAGGGCGGCGATCAGCGATTCCAGGTCCGTCCACACCTCTGGCGGCGGCCCCGCGGGGGCCGTGGGAGCCATGAGGGCAGGGCCCGCTGGGGCCCATTCGACCTGGAAGAGGCTCTCGTGGAATCCCGTACGGCCGGGGGCGAGCTGCCCGGTGTCAGCCGGCCTGAGGGTCAGGGACTCGACCGTCGCGACGGGCCGGCCGGCCGGGTCGGCGGCCAGGAGCGAGACCGCGTCGCGCCCGTCCGGCGCGAGCCGCACCCGCAGGGCGGTGGCCCCCGATGCGTGCAGCGTCACGCCCGTCCAGGAGAACGGCATCCGCCCCTCGGGGTGCTCATCCGCGCCGGGCGCGCCGGGCAGGCCGGTGGCGTGCAGCGCCGCGTCCAGCAGCGCCGGGTGCAGCCCGAAGCGGTCGGCGTCCTGGCGCGGCCCGTCCGGCAGGACCACCTCGGCGAACGTCTCGTCGCCGCGCCGCCAGGCGGCCCGCAGCCCCTGGAACGCGGGCCCGTAGACGAACCCGCCCTCGGCGAAGCGCTCGTACGTGCCCGCCGCCGCGACCGGCTCCGCCCCGGCCGGGGGCCAGGCGCCGCCCGGCTCGAAACCATCGAACGCGTCGATGGCGCCCCCAGCCTCCGCTGCCTCCGGAGCCAGGACGCCGGAGGCGTGGCGCGTCCACTCGCCGTCGTCGTCGGCCCCGTCCGGGCGGGCGTGCAGGGTCAGCGGGCGGCGGCCCCGCGGGTCGGGGGCGCCGACGGTCAGCCGCAGCACCGCCCCGCCGT
>NZ_JBHVHQ010001231.1:0-1886 GCF_042800135.1 Streptomyces sp. NPDC057654
GTCGTGGGCCTGCTGGCCCCCCGCAGCGCCGCGGCGCTGACCGGCCTCGTCGCCGTGCTGCGCGCCGGCGCCGCGTGCCTGCCGCTCGCTCCCGGCGACCCGCCTCGGCGCAACCAGGAGGTGCTCGCCGACGCCGGGTGCACCCAGCTCCTCACCACGGCGGCCGCCGACTGGTGCCCCGAGGCACTGCTCATCGACGAGCCGGGCCCGGAGGAGCCCGGTCCCGACGAGCCGGACCGGGACGCCGAGGGCTCCCTGGCGCTGCCCGGACCGCACCCGCTCGACTTGGCCTACGCGATCACGACATCGGGCTCGACGGGACGGCCCAAGATCGTCGGTGTGCCGCACGAGGGGATCGCCAACCTGATCGTCGCCTCCATCGAGGACCTCGACCTGATCAGGGAGGACGACGTCATGCTGTGGACGACCGCGCCCACGGTCGACAGCTCGATGCACGACATCCTGATGCCGCTGTGCGCGGGCGCCTGCGTGGCGATCGCCGACGGCGACGACCTGCCCGCGAGCCGGATGCTCGCCGCCGTGCGCACCCTCGGCGTGACGGCCCTGGAGATCCCCGCCGCCGTGCTCGGTCCCTATGGCCGCTCGCTCCTGCCCAGACTGGCGCGGGCGGGCGTACGGCTCGTCATCACCGGCGGCTCCCAGCTCGACGGGCAGGGGCTCGGGGACGCCGCCCCCCTGGTGGTCGCCAACGGCTACGGTCCGACCGAGGCGTCCGTCGCCGCCACCTGGTACCGGTGCGTCGGCGAGACCCCCAGCTGGGTGCCGATCGGCACGCCGGTCCGCGGGGTACGGACGTACGCGCTCGACGAGGAACTGCGGCCCGTACCGGTCGGCGCCGAGGGCCATATGTTCCTCGGGGGCGTCGGCCTGGCCCGGGGCTACCTGGGGCTTCCGGGCCGTACGGCGGCGGTCTTCCTCCCGGACCCGTTCGCGGAGTCTCCCGGCGCACGGATGTACGCCACCGGGGACCGCGTACGCCTCCAGCCCGACGGCGACTACGTCTACCTCGGCCGGATCGACGACCAGGTCAAGATCAGGGGCTTCCGCGTCGAGATCGGGGAGGTCGAACACGCCCTGCGGGAGTGCCCCGGCGTCGTGGACGCCGCGGCGCTGCTCCGCGACGACGCCATGGGCGGCCCGGCGCTCGTCGCCGTCCTCACCGGTGAACGATCACCGGACAAGGAGATCACCGGCCGCCTCGGCGACCTGCTCCCGAGCCATATGCTGCCGCGCTTCTTCGTGTGGCTGGACGAACTGCCACTCAACCGCGCGGGCAAGGTCGACCGCAAGGCGCTGGCCGCACTGCCGCTCATGGACCCGGCCCCCCGTTCGTGAAGGAGATACCGGCGGTGTCCGCCACCTCATTTGGCGAAGCGACCGGCGTGCACGCCTTGTGCGACGCGTACGTGGACAGCTACGCCCGGCTGAACCCCCTGGCGGCGACCGAGTTCGGCATAGGCGGCCACGACGACCGGCTGCCCGACCTGTCTCCCGAGGGCCATCAGGCGCGGGCCGAGCTGGCCCGCGGCGCACTCGCCGCGATGGCCGAAGCGGAGCCCGTCGACGAGGGCGAACGCATCGCCAAGGCCGTCTTCCGCGAGCGGACCGGCATCGAGGCCGAGATGCACGAGGCCGGTCTGCCGGCGGCGTCCCTGAACATGATCGCCAGCCCGGTGCAGGACATCCGCTGGGTCTTCGACCTGATGCCCACCGCGACCGCCGACGACTGGGCGGCGATCGCCAAGCGCCTGGCCCAGGTGCCCCAGACACTCGCCGGGTACCGGGCCTCGCTGCTGGCCTCGGCGGACAAGGGCCTCCTACCGGCCGCCCGCCAGGTGCGGCGGGCCCGCGAGCAGTGCGCGACC
>NZ_JBHVHQ010001232.1:0-1878 GCF_042800135.1 Streptomyces sp. NPDC057654
GCCGGGGACCGCGTGAGCCCCGGGTCGAAGACGCCCCTGGCCTCCGGCCAGGCCCAGCGCTACTTCGGCCCCGGCCCCCGCACCGGCCGTCCCGGCCACGACGGCCAGGAGCCCGACCTCCTCGCCGTAGCCGCCGCGACGACGGGCGCGCTCCTGCTCGTCACCGCCGTCTTCCTCTGGCGCGGCGGCGGCCGGCGCCACGACCGGGGGACGTTCGGCGGGTACTGACGGCCCGGGGCCGAGCCGCCGGGAGGCCCCGGATAGTCTCGGCGCGTGGCGCTCAAGAACATTCCCGACCCTGGTTTCTCCGATGACGACGGCTCCGCCGACGCCGCCCTCGCCGAGGCGCTCGACGCCTGGTCGCGGGACGCGTCCGCCGAGCCGCGCGTCCTGGCGGCGCTGGCCGGAGCGCGGGTGCTCGTACCCGTCGTGGCCGTGCTGGGGGAGACCGAGACCGGGCCGGACGGGCTGCGGCGGGAGAAGACCAGCGACATGGCCGTGCCGACGCTGGAGGCGCCCGGCGGGCGGCGGGCGCTGCCCGCCTTCACGTCCACCGAGAGCCTGGCGCGCTGGCGGGCCGACGCGCGGCCCGTGGCGGTGCCGATGCACCAGGCGCTGCGGGCCGCCGCCCACGAGAAGGCCGACACGATCGTCCTCGACCTGGCCGGGCCGGTGACCTACCCGCTGGCCGGCCCCGCGCTGCTCGCCCTCGCGGAGGGGCGTACGAGCACCGATCCGCTCGCCGATCCGGCGGTGGCCGACGCGCTGCGCGCCGTGCTGGAGGCCGAGCCCGGCGTGCTGAGCGCCGGGCTGTCCGCGGCCGGGGACGGCGACGGGACCCTGGCGCTCTCCCTGGCCCCGGACGCGCCCGCGCGCGAGGTGGCCGGGCGGGTCGCCGAGGCCCTGGCGGCGGACGGCGTGCTGCGCGCCCGGCTCGTACGGGGACTGGACCTGGCGCTGCTGCCGCCGGGGGCCGCGCACGCGGGCGAGGTGCTGTTCAGCCGCTGATCCGGCCGTTCGACCAGGCGCTCGGCTCCGACAGGCGGAACCGGCCGGACCGTCCGACAATGCAGGGACAGTTCAAGATCCACCGCCTGGAGGACGTCATGGAGACGAGAACTGTCGTATCGGAGTTCATCGGCACGCTGCTGCTGGTGTTCTTCGGCGTCGGAGCCGCGGTCCTGGGCGCCGACTACATCGGGGTCCTGGGCATCGCGCTCTCCTTCGGCTTCGTCCTTTTGGCCGTGGCCTACGCGCTGGGCCCGGTCTCGGGCGCCCACGTCAACCCGGCCGTCACCCTCGGCATGCTGCTGGCCCGGCGCATCACGGGCCGCACCGCCATCGAGTACTGGATCGCGCAGCTCGTCGGCGGCATCGTGGGCGCGGGCCTGCTGTACTGGCTCGCCCAGACCGTGCCGGGGCTCAAGACCGACGAGACGTTCGGCAGCAACGGCTGGGGCAGCCGCTCGGCCGTCCACATCAGCCTCGGCGGCGCCTTCCTGGCCGAGGTGATCCTCACGTTCCTGCTGGTCTTCGTGGTGCTCGCGGTGACGCACAGGGTCGCGGTCGTCGGCTTCGACGGCCTGCCGATCGGCATCGCCCTCGCCGTGATCCACCTCGTCGGCATCCCGCTGACCGGCACCTCGGTCAACCCGGCCCGGAGCCTGGGCCCGGCGCTCTTCGCGGGCGGCGACGCGCTCTCCCAGCTGTGGCTGTTCATCGTCGCGCCACTGGTGGGCGGCGCGATCGCCGCGGTGGTGCACCAGGTGACGCACCCGCCGCAGGAGCCCAAGCTGGTCGCCGACGAGCGGTCGGCGACCTGAGCCCGGCCGGAGGCAGGATGCGGGCTCTCAGCCGAAGACCGGGCCCGTGTACTTC
>NZ_JBHVHQ010001233.1:0-1877 GCF_042800135.1 Streptomyces sp. NPDC057654
GGCCGGCCCTCGTGGGGGCCGGCCCGCCTGAACGGCCCTTTTACCGGTCCTGGCCCGCCGCCTGCCAGAACGCGGCGAGGTGGTCCTCCATCAGCTTGGCGGTGTCCACCGTCCGCTGGAGGTCCCGCCCCTCCGCCACCTCACGCGCGACGACGTCCAGGGCCTGGTCGAGGACCTCGTCGGGCCGCTCCTGGTACAAGGCGAAGTAGTCCACGACCTCGTCCGGCAGCCCGGCGTGCTTCCGCAGAACCGGGGTGAGGATCACGCACGCCTCGTGCCACAGGGCGATATCCGCGTGCGCGACCAGCGCGATGTCGAGCGTCCCGGCCCGTATGAGGTCGCGTGCCGTGCCGATCGCGGTCGTGCCGGAGGCGCAGGCCGTGGCGAGGGTCATGGTGGCGCCGAGCAGCCCGAACCGTACGGACAGGGCTCCGGCTGCCGCGCTCAGCAGCCCCAGGGGCATGGTGCGCCCCGCCACCGCTGTCGGGCCGTGGCGCTCCAATCGCGTCTGCTGGGCCTCGATGGTGGCCATGCCGCCGGCCACGCTGCCCAGCATCACGCCGATCCGCGTGGGGTCGACGGCGCCGCTCGCGGGCCCGTCGGCGGAATCCCCGCCGGGCACTCGGCCAGACGTTCCGACGACGACCCCGGCCGAGGTCATCGCCTCTTCTGCGGCCACCATCGCCAACTGGGCGTAGCGGTCCAGGCTTTCGGTCAGGCCCTGCCCCAGGTACCGCGACGGCGCGAAGTCCGGTACGCGGCAGTCGAAGTCCACGGGGCAGCCGTCGAGCCGGGGGTCGCGGCGGGCGGTCGGCTCCCCCGCCACGACCCGCTTCCAGTTCGCCTCCGCGCCGACGCCCGCCGCGCTGATCAGGCCCATGCCGGTGACGGCCACGCGCCGTGGGGCCGCGGTAGGGCTCATGAGGGCGTCACCTGTTTCCGCTCGGCGCTCTCCACGATGTTCTTCAGGGTGGCCTGACCGGTGAACTCCTCTTCCGGGATATCGACGCCGAGGGATTCCCCGACCCTGTCGGCGAGTTCCACCTGCGCCACCGAATCGAGGCCGAGCGCCTCCAGGCTGGCGTCGTCGCGAATATGTCCGGGGTCTACTTCGAATGCCGAGACCAGCAGGTCGACGACTATGTCATGGACCATCTGTCGCTCGCTCCTTGGTTCGTTCTCCGGTTCGTTCTCCGGCACGTTCGCCAGTGCGCGCACCAGTACGTGCATCGGTGCGTGAACCGGCGGGTTTCTTTAACCGTTCAGCACCGTAAGCACGTATCCGCGAGAGCGTCGAGCCCGCCGTCCCACGGAGCGGAACGCGTCCTTACCGGGCCCCGGCGCATTCCCGTACGGTCGAATGCCGAAACCGGAGAGGAGAATCCTGGATGTGCGCAGAAGTAAACCGCGGAGAAAACGAACGCAACACCGACTGGAATTCCTCGACGACGCGGTATCCTCGCAATACTCCATTGCACCGGCTCTTCGAGGGCCAGGCCCGGAGGACCCCGGACGCCCCGAGCGTCGACGACGGCGCGACGAGCGTGACCTACCGTCAACTCGACCGCCTGGCGAACGCGGTCGCGTGGCGACTGCACCAGCACGGGCTGTCGCCCGGCGACCGCGTCGGCGTCATGGCGCGGCTGTCGGCAGACGCCGTCGCGGCCCTGCTCGGCGTGCTGAAGGCGGGCGGCGTGTACGTGCCTCTCGATCCGTCCTATCCACCGGCCCGGCTCGCGGCCATGTGCGAACAGGCGGACATCCGGGCGGCCGTGGTGGAGAACCCGGCTCTCGGAAGGAGCGAGCCGGTTCCGTCGGCCGGCATTCGCGTGCCCATGCCGTCCCCGGACGACGACGGAATGGACCGGCCCCCCGTC
>NZ_JBHVHQ010001234.1:0-1872 GCF_042800135.1 Streptomyces sp. NPDC057654
ACGCGGTCCCGTACCAGGGGCATCTCGCCTTCCCCGGCGACCAGATGATGCGCCTGTCGATGGACCTGGCCACCGGTACCGCGGGCTGCCTGCTCGCGGTGGGCGCGGCGCTGCACACCGAGCCCGTCGGGCTCCCCTTCCTCCCGCCGCCCCGGCGGGACCACGAGCCGGCCCCGGAGACGGGGCCGTAGCAAGAAGTTCAGTCCCCACTGTGAAAGGAACCACCATGGCCCTTCTCGACCTGCAGTCGATGGAGACCGAGTTCGGCGGTCACGGCGGCGGCGGTGGCAGCGAAGCCAGCCTGCTGCTGTGCTGGAGCGAGGCGAGCATCGTTCTGTGTCTCTGATGTTCCTGAAGACCTTGATGGCACGTCACGTGTGACGCTTCATCGGTCATAGGGCGGCCCCGGGCAGCACCACGGCCCGGGGCCGTACCCCGAAGGGGAGGACCGCTCCGAGCATGCCGACGCCTCATGACGGTGACCGTCTGGTCTCCGCCGCCGGTGACCAGTCCGCAGGGGCGGCGATGAACCAGCCCGCACAGGCGGCGGCGACGAACGAGACCGCACAGGCGGCGGCGATGAACGAGACCGCACAGGCGGCTACGGACCGGGCCGCACGGGCGGCTACGAATCAGACCGCACAGGCGACGACGAACGAGACCGCACGGGCGGCGACGAACCGGGCCGCCGACCGGCTGCTGCTGGAAGCCGTCCGGCACAGCGCCGGACGCACCGCCGCGATCGGCCTGCTCACCACGGCCGCCGCCGGGACCTCCCTGGCGCTGCCCCTGGTCCTCGGCCGCGCCCTCGACGCCGTCCTGGCCGGCGGCCACGCATCACAGACCACCCGCTGGATCGTCGCGTGCGCGGCGCTCATCGGCCTCTCCGTACTGCTCGACGCGGTAGAAGAGCTGCTCACCGGCGTCGCCAACGCCCGCGGCACGGCCTGGGCGCGCGGCCGTCTGCTGCGGCATGTCCTGCACACGGGGCCGCGCGCGGCCGACCGGTTCGGCCCCGGCGACCTGGTCTCACGGCTGGTCGGCAACGCCGCGTACGCGGGCACCGCCCCCGCCAACATCGCCGCCGCCCTCGCCGCCGTCGTCCCGCCCGTAGGCGGAATCGTGGCGCTCGCCCTGATCGACATCTGGGCCGCCGCGGCCTTCCTCCTCGGGATGCCGCTGCTCGCCGCGCTGCTGCGGGTCTTCGTGCGCGACACCACCGACAGCATCGCCCAGTACCAGCGCGGCCAGGGCGAGATCGCGGGCCGGCTGATGGAGGCCATCGGCGGCGCGGCCACGATCGCGGCGGCGCGGACCGCCGGGCGGGAGCGCGCCCGCATCCTCGAACCGCTGCCGGAGCTGGGGCGCCAGGGCCACCGGATGTGGCGGGTCCAGGGCAAGTCCAACGCGCGGGCCGTCATGGTCGTCCCGCTTCTCCAGATCGCCGTCCTCGCGGTCGCCGGACTGCGGCTCGCGGCAGGGGAGCTGAGTGTGGGGGAGCTGCTGGCGGTCTCCCGGTACGCCGTCCTCGCCTCGGGCATCGGCGTGATCGTCGGCCGCCTCAACGCCCTGGTCCACGCCCGTACCGCCGCCCGCCGCCTCGCCGAAGTCCTCACCGAACCCGCGACGGAGTACGGGCGCCGCCGCCTCCCGCCCGGCCCCGGCACCCTGGAACTGGCCGGGGTGACGGCGCGCCGCGGCGGCCGCGAGGTGCTGCGCGAGGTGGACCTCGTGGTGCCGGGCGGCACGTCGATGGCGCTGGTCGGGCGCTCCGGAACGGGGAAGTCCGTACTCGCCGCGGTGGCCGGCCGGCTCACGGAGGCGGACAGCGGAACGGTCACCCTCGACGGCGAACAGCTGACCGGTCTCGAC
>NZ_JBHVHQ010001235.1:0-1849 GCF_042800135.1 Streptomyces sp. NPDC057654
ACCGGCGACCGCCTCGCCGACGCGCGCCCCGGCTTGCTCCATCCCCCCGTCACCCCGCCCGCAGCAGCAGCGCCGCGGCCAGCCCGACCGGACCCGCGCCGACGACCAGCACGGAGGGGTGATCAGACATCGAATGGTTCGTCATGACGGGCTCCTAGTCCTGGAGTTGGGCACGGGCGATCTTGCCGCTCGTGGTGGTGGGGAGTTCGGTCAGGAACGTCGTACGGCGGGGGATCTTGTACGGGGCCAGCAGGTCCCGGCAGTGCGCGACGATGGCGTCGCCGTCCGCGCGGGCGCCGGGGACCGTGGCGATCCAGGCGCGCGGCGCCTCTCCGCGCACCGCGTCCGGCATCGCCGTGACGGCGACGGCGGCCAC
Organism: Streptomyces sp. NPDC057654; assembly: GCF_042800135.1. Classification (NCBI taxonomy): domain Bacteria; kingdom Bacillati; phylum Actinomycetota; class Actinomycetes; order Kitasatosporales; family Streptomycetaceae; genus Streptomyces; species Streptomyces sp. NPDC057654. The sequence goes on from NZ_JBHVHQ010001235.1 coordinate 377, forward strand.
CGCCGGATGCGCTGCGATCACGCGCTCCACCTCCGCCGGGTAGACGGAGTAACCGCCGCACAGGATCACGTCCTTGAGCCGGTCCACGACCGTGACCTCGCCGTCCCGGTCCACCCGCCCGACGTCCCCGGTGCGCAGCGCACCGCCGGACGTCCGGGCGCGGGCGGTGGCCTCGGGAGCGTCGAGGTAACCGGACGTGACCATCGGGCCGCTCACCAGCAGCTCGCCGTCCTCGCCCGTACGTACGGCGGTGTCCGGAACGGCCGGGCCGGAGGTGCCGGGGTGACTCGCGTCGGCGGCGGGGGTGAGCGAGGCGAGACCCGCCAGTTCGGTCATGCCCCAGCCCTCGGCGAAGACCGCGCCGGTGCGCTCCTGCCACCGAACTGCGAGCCGCCGCCCGGCGGGCTGACCGGCCGAGAGGGTGCAGCGCACCGACTCCATCGGCAGCTCGGCCTCGGGGCGGGCCAGCAGCCTGCGGTACATGGTCGGAACCCCGGCCAGCACGGTGGGCCGGTGGCGGCGCAGCGCCTCGGCGACGGCCTCCTCGGAGAACCGGGTGAGGATGACGAGCGTGGCACGGGCGCAGAGCGCGGCGTTCAGCACGTTGGCGCCGAAGGTGTGGGCGAGCGGGAGCGGGCTGAGGACGGTGTCGCCGGGCCCCAACTCCAGCCGCTTCGCGATGTTTTCACCGCCCAGGCGGACGGCGTGGCGCGACTGGAGTGCGCCCTTGGGGCGTCCGGTGGTGCCGGAGGTGTAGGCGATGGTGGAGACCTCGGAGAGGTCCGCTGCGATGGCCGGAGAGGGGCCGTCGCGGGCCACGGGGGGCGGGACGGCGGTGAGGGCGCAGGCGGCGGCGCTGTCGTCGAGTACGTGGCGGATCTCGTCCGGCGCGGAGGCCGCGTTGAGCGGGACGCTCACGGCGCCCAGCTCCGCCAGGGCCAGATAGTCGATGATCCACTGCCGGCCGTTGGGGCGGCAGAGCAGGGCGCGGTCGCCGGGCCGCAGGTCGTTCGCGGCGGCGAGCTCGGCGGCCCTGGCCGTGACGGATGAGGTCAACTCGCGGTAGGTGAGGGGTCCTTGACTGTCGATCAGGGCGGTGCCGGGGTGCCGGAGTGAAAACATCATTGCTCCTCATGGAGTGAGGGGAGGTGTAGTGGGCCTCATGGCGCGGGCTGCCAGGCCGTCGCGGCGGCGTGCACCGTCCGCAGGATCTCGGCGTGGCTGCGGCCGGGGTCGTCGAGCAGCAGCCCGCCCGGCCGGCTGCCCATCGAATAGTGGGTGTCGAAGAACGTCGCGACCTCGGCGGCGGCCGTCGCCCCGCCGGGCCGGGGCGCGCACACCCACGTCACCGGGGTGTCGGTGGCGGCGACCGCCTCGACCAGGGCGGGCAGTTCGGCGAGTATCCGCTCCGGCGCGAGCCGCACGGACAGGACGAGCCGTCCCGGTTCGCGCGCGGCGTTGAGGGCCACGCAC
>NZ_JBHVHQ010001236.1:0-1847 GCF_042800135.1 Streptomyces sp. NPDC057654
AGGCTGAGCAGCGCGCGCCGGGCCGTCGCGCGCGGCAGGCCCGTCGCCTCCGCGACCCGCGCCAGGGACCGGCCGCCGGAGCGCCCGCCCAGGGCCCGCAGAACGGCCAGCCCGCGGGCGAGGGACTGGAGGTATTCCGCCCCCAACTCCTCCTTCGCAGCGTCCAGTTCGTCCTGAGGTGCATGTTCCGAAGACGGAAAACCGGTCAGGGGTTCCACCGGCGTCGCGGCCAGCGCCTCGGCCATCAGGGGGAGTCGGTCGCGCAGCCGCGGCAGGACGGCGGCGGCCAGTGAGGCGATCGTGTGCCGGCTGGTGTGGCTGACCACGCTCACCGCGCACACCACACGGCCCGAGACGTCGGCCACCGGTACGGCGACGGCGATCAGGCCGGGCTCGATCAGCCCGTCGTCCGCGGCCCAGCCGCGCTCGGCCGCCTCGGCGCGGCGACGCTCGAAGTCGGCCTCGACGCGGGCCGCCGCTTCTTCGGCCGTCGTCGCTTCCGGGGGTTCCGCCGCGTGCTGCCGGGCCGGTACGGACGGGAATCCGGCGTCCTCCGGGTCGGCCTGCCGCCGTTCGCGCCACGTCGCGCGCTCCTCCGCGCTCCAGCCGGCGGCGAACAGCGTCCCGGCGGCGCAGCGCTCGGCGGGCAGCAGGTCGCCGATGCGGAAGGCCAGCGACATGGTGCGGCGCCGGGTGTGCTGGGCGACGAACCGCACCCCGTCCCCGTCCGGCACGGCCACGGAAACCGACTCGTCGAACTCGTCGGCGAGCCCCGCCGCGTACGGGCCCAGCGCCGCCGAAATGCCACTGGCCGTCAGATATCCGTCACCCAGCTCCAGCAGACGCGGCGTCAGCTCTACGTCCCGTCCGGCGGTACGGAGATAGCCGACGCGGACCAGCGTGGCGACGACGCGGTCCACCGTCGAGCGGGCCAGCCCCGTGGCGTGCACCAGGTCGCTGGGGCGCTGGCGGTGACCGCCCGGCGCCGACATGGCGCGCAGCACGGCGAGCCCGCGTTCGAGCGGCCCGACGATCGCCGCGTCGGGTGGGGCCGCGTCGGGGGTGGCTGGCGGATGCGGCACGGAATGGGCTCCTCGTAACGGCGCTGACGGGCGGGGCGAGCCGCGGCGGGTCGGGCCACGGCCCGGCGCAGATGTTCTCGGCATCCGGCGGCCGGGGCCATTGACACCCGAGAACGCACGGGCAGAGACTCGTCCGCGACCCATTATGAACGAAAGTTCATCAGGCGAACAGCGGCAGGAGCAGCAACGGTAGCAGTAGCAGTGACAGCAACAGCAGCAAGCGAAGGGAACCATGGCCGAGACCCGAACCCTGCGCGACGCCGTAGCGGAACTCATCCACGACGGCGACACCGTCGCCCTCGAAGGGTTCACCCACCTGATCCCGTTCGCCGCCGCGCACGAGATCATCCGGCAGGGCGTCACCGACCTCACGCTCGCCCGCATGACCCCCGATGTCGTCTACGACCAGCTCATCGGCGCCGGACTGGTCAAGAAGCTCGTCTTCTCCTGGGGCGGCAACCCCGGCGTCGGCTCGCTGCACCGCTTCCGCGACGCCGTCGAGAACGGCCGGCCGCGCCCGCTGGAACTGGACGAGCACAGCCACGCCGGCATGGCCAACCGCTATGTCGCCGGCGCCTCGAAGCTCCCCTTCGCCGTCCTGCGCGGCTACCGGGGCTCCGACCTCGCGACCCGCACGGACACCGTGTCCACCGTCGTCTGCCCCTTCACCGGCGAGGAACTGGCCGCCGTCGCCGCCCTCAACCCCGACGTCACCGTCATCCACGCCCAGCGCGCGGACCGCGACCACAACGTGCAGCTGTGGGG
>NZ_JBHVHQ010001237.1:0-1844 GCF_042800135.1 Streptomyces sp. NPDC057654
GGCCGGGTGCGCCCCTCGCGCGTACATCGCGCCGCCGTCCGTCGGCGGACGCCGGAGAACGCCGAACAACACCGCACCTGAGCGCCGTGCCGCGCCCGGCGCTCCGGCCCGCGAGTCGGCGGAACGTGACGGTCCATGTGCGCGAATCCGCTCGTACAGCTCACACGATCGGGTGAGATCTCTACGCCAAGTGGTCACATGGACGCGTATGGTCGCGAGAATCGTGCGGGTCGTCCTGGCCCGTGTCGGGCTGAACCATCGGTCTTCCAGGCCCTGTCGCCGACCCCCGCCGTCCGTCCGCAGGACGGACCCCGCGCCGGACCCGCGGGGCATACGGAGGTCCGGCGGGGGGACCCGAGTCCGGGCGACCGCATCATTGGCTGCCAGGGGGGCCGACCATGATCGGTAAGGGAACGGCGGCGGGCGCGCGGCCGACGGCGGCGCGCCGTCGGTGGTTGTTCGTCTTCGTGCTGCCCGGCCTGTGGGTGCTGGGGGTGCTCGCCTGGGACGTGCTGTCCCCGTCCGGCGCGCAGGCCGTCCAGTTCCTCGCGGTCGCCCCGGCCATCGCCTGCGCCGGCACCGGCCGCCGGCGGTGCCTGGGCCTGGGCGGCGCGTGCGTGCTGTTCGCCCTCGTGCCGCTGGTGCCGCTGGGCCCCGTCAGCGGCGGCGAACTCATCAGCAGACTCGGCGCCTGCTGCGCGATCCTCGCCGTCGTCGGCGCCGGATACCTGGCCATGGCCCGCCGCCGCCGGCTGACCGCGGAGCTGGCCCGCGCCCGTGAGGTGGCGGCCACCGCGCAGGAGGCGCTGCTGTGCAGCCCCCCGTCGCGGCTCGACGGGCTGGCGCTCGCCGCCGGTCATCTCTCCGCCAGCGAGGGCGCGTTGATCGGCGGCGATCTCTACGCGGCGCTCGCCACCCCCTACGGCGTGCGGGTCGTCATGGGCGACGTGCGCGGCCACGGCCTCGCCGCGCTCGCCACGGTCGCCGCGATGCTCGGCAGCTTCCGGGAAGCGGCGCACTACGAGGCCGAACTGGGCGACGTGCTGCGCCGGTTGGAGCGTGCCCTCGGGCGGCACCTGCGGGAGCGGGCCAGGGCCGAGCCCGCGCCCGGCCGCGGCGGCGAGGCCGACCATATGGCCGCCGAGGAGTTCGTGACCGTCCTGCTGCTGGAGGTCCGCGCGGACGGCGAGGTCGCCGCGCTCAACTGCGGGCACCCCTGGCCGTACCGGCTGCACGCCCGGCCCGGGGGCGGCGGCCGCGTCACCGTCGAGACGATGGGGGAGACGATGCCGCCGCTCGGGATGTTCCCGCTCCCTGCCGACCTGACCGTCGGGCACGGCGCGCCGCTGCCGACCGGCGACGCGCTCGTCCTGCACACCGACGGGGTGGAGGACGCCCGCGACGGGAGCGGCGCGTTCTTCCCCCTCGGCCCCGCCCTCGTCCGCGCAGCGCGGAGCGCGCCCATCGTCCCGGCGGAGGTCATCGCGGGCGTACGGGCCGCGCTGCTGCGGCACACCGGAGGCCGGCTCTCCGACGACGCCGCCCTCCTCGTGGTCCGCAACGACCGGCAGCGGGTGCCGACCGGCTCGGGGGTGGTCCACCTCGCCGGCTCCGGCCGGTGCGGCAACTGACCCGGCCCCATCCCAACTCGCCCCGACAGAGCGCCGATCGCGCCGCACCCCACGACATATACCGGCGGAAAAACTTCACACCCCGTGCGAAGACCGCTCGATTACGCTGACCTCACCGAGCGGAACGACAGGGCGCGTCGGCTCCTCCCCCTCGTGTACGAACGGACCTCGCACCCGGCTGTCGCGGCCCAGCGCGGCCACCGGACCCTGCCG
>NZ_JBHVHQ010001238.1:0-1833 GCF_042800135.1 Streptomyces sp. NPDC057654
GACCGCCGCCCTGCGACGCGGGTGCCCACCGCGCGGACGGCCGGCGAGTGGCGGGGCACCCGCACCGGCCCCCGCATCCCGCCCTGGGAGGCGGGGCATCAGCCCACCGCGGCGACAGCCTGCGGCTCGCGGCGACGCCAATACCGGCACAGCACGGTCCGCCCGGACGAGCAGGGCGCCTCGGGGCTGAAGGCGGGCTCGGCGGGCCGGCCGCCGACGGCGGCCTTGGGACCCGGCCCCGGCCGGAAGGAAGCTGCCCGCCGGGCCGACCGACGCTCTGCGAGGCGGTAGCCGACGGGGCGGTCCGCCGGCGCGATGGGGTGCAGGGCCCGGACCGGGCACACGCGGTGCCCTTGGCGGGCCGCAGCGGCAGGACCTGCGGCGGCCGGGCGGCGCTTCAGAACCCGGGCTCGCGACCGCCGTCGGGATCCCAGCACGCGGGACACCTGTGCGGTTTCGGCGCGGCGCCCGATACCGTATGAGCACCATGAGCGCATCGCAGACTCCGCCCGTCTCCGGCGTCCCCGCCGTCTCCGGTCCCGCCGGGGACGACTCCCCCACCCTCCTCGTCAAGATCTTCGGCAAGGACCGCCCCGGCATCACCGCCGGGCTCTTCGACACCCTGGCCGCCTGGTCGGTGGATGTCATAGACATCGAGCAGGTCGTCACCCGAGGCCGGATCGTGCTCTGCGCACTGATCACCGCCCCCGGCGGCAACGGCGCCACGGAGGGCGAGCTGCGGGCCACCGTGCACAGCTGGGCCGAGTCGCTGCACCTCCAGGCCGAGATCATCTCGGGCCGGGGCGACAACCGGCCCCGCGGCACGGGCCGTTCGCACGTCACCGTGCTGGGCCACCCGCTGACCGCCGAGTCGACGGCGGCCATCGCCGCCCGTATCACCGGCACCGGCGGCAACATCGACCGTATCTTCCGGCTCGCCAAGTACCCCGTCACGGCCGTGGAGTTCGCGGTCTCGGGTGCGGAGACCGCCGTCCTGCGGACCGCGCTCGCCACCGAGGCGGCCCGGCTCGGCGTGGACGTGGCCGTCGTGTCGTCCGGTCTCCAGCGGCGCGCTCAGCGGCTCGTCGTCATGGACGTGGACTCGACGCTGATCCAGGACGAGGTCATCGAGCTGTTCGCGGCGCACGCGGGCTGCGAGGCCGAGGTCGCCGAGGTGACCGCCCAGGCGATGCGCGGCGAGCTGGACTTCGCACAGTCGCTGCACGCGCGCGTGGCGCTGCTGGCGGGGCTGGACGAGTCCGTGGTGGACAAGGTGCGCGCGGAGGTCCGGCTCACGCCCGGCGCCCGTACGCTCATCCGCACCCTCAAGCGCCTCGGCTACCAGGTCGGCGTCGTCTCCGGCGGCTTCACCCAGGTCACCGACGACCTCCAGGAGCGGCTGGGGCTGGACTTCGCCTCCGCCAACACCCTTGAGGTGGTGGACGGCAAGCTGACCGGCCGCGTCACCGGGGAGATCGTGGACCGGGCGGGCAAGGCCCGGCTGCTGCGCCGGTTCGCCGCGGAGGCGAAGGTTCCGCTGGACCAGACCGTGGCGGTCGGGGACGGCGCGAACGACCTGGACATGCTCAACGCCGCCGGCCTCGGCGTCGCGTTCAACGCGAAGCCGGTGGTCCGCGAGGCCGCCCACACCGCCGTGAACGTGCCCTTCCTCGACACGGTCCTGTACCTGCTGGGCATCACCCGCGAAGAGGTCGAGGCGGCCGACACCCACGAGGCCGACACCCACGGATAAGCCCCGCCCCCCGCGCGTACGGACCCCGCCCGTACGGCCCCCGTGCGTACAGACCCCGCGCGTACAGACAAGGGCCCCGG
>NZ_JBHVHQ010001239.1:0-1833 GCF_042800135.1 Streptomyces sp. NPDC057654
GGGACACATGGGACTCACCATCGGCGTCGACATCGGCGGTACGAAGATCGCGGCCGGGGTTGTCGACGAAGAAGGCTCGATCCTCGCGACGTGCAAGGTGCCGACCCCCGAGACTCCCGAGGGGGTCATCGACGCCATCGCGGAAGCGGTGCGCACGGTCAGCTCCGGGTACGACATCGAGGCCGTCGGCATCGGCGCCGCGGGCTATGTGGACGACAAGCGGGCCACGGTCCTGTTCGCCCCGAACATCAACTGGCGCCACGAGGCGCTCAAGGACAAGGTCGAGCAGCGGATCTCGCTGCCGGTCGTCGTCGAGAACGACGCCAACGCCGCGGCCTGGGGCGAGTACAAGTTCGGCGCGGGCAAGGGCCACGAGGACGTCATCTGCATCACGCTGGGCACCGGCCTCGGCGGCGGCGTCATCATCGGCAACAAGCTGCGCCGCGGCCGGTTCGGCGTCGCGGGCGAGTTCGGCCACATCCGTGTCGTGCCCGACGGGCTGCTGTGCGGCTGCGGCAGCCAGGGCTGCTGGGAGCAGTACGCCTCCGGCCGCGCCCTCGTCCGCTACGCCCGCCAGCGCGCCAACGCCACCCCCGAGAACGCCGAGATCCTGCTCTCGCTCGGCGACGGCACCGTCGACGGCATCGAGGGCAAGCACATCAGCGCCGCCGCCCGCCGCGGCGACCCCGTGGCCGTCGACTCCTTCCGCGAGCTCGCCCGCTGGGCCGGCGCCGGCCTCGCCGATCTGGCCTCGCTCTTCGACCCGTCCGCGTTCATCGTCGGCGGCGGCGTCTCGGACGAGGGCGACCTGGTCCTCGACCCGATCCGCAAGTCCTTCCGCCGCTGGCTGGTCGGCGGCCAGTGGCGGCCGCACGCCCAGGTGCTCGCCGCGCGGCTCGGCGGCGAGGCGGGGCTGGTGGGCGCGGCGGACCTGGCGCGCCAGGGCTGACAGCGAGGCGTCCATCCCGTCAGCACGGACCAGTACGGACCGTCGACACCAACTACAGACAGGGGCGATGCGATGCTCGCGGACCTGCCCGCTTCCCGTACCGAACCCGACGGCGCGGCGCTGGTCCGCGTGCTCAGCTACAACATCCGCTCCATGCGCGACGACACCGACGCCCTGGCCCGCGTGATCAGGGCCTGTGCCCCCGACGTCGTCTGCGTCCAGGAGGCGCCGCGCTTCTTCCGCTGGCGCAAGGCCGCCGCCCGGCTCGCCCGCGCCGCCGACCTGGTCTATGTCGGCGGCGGGGCCACCGCCTCCGGCCCGATGATCCTCTCCACGCTCCGGCCGCACGTGGAGCACGCCCGCGACATCCTGCTGCCCCGCACGCCGGGCCTGCACCAGCGCGGCTTCGCCACCGCCGTGCTCCGCTTCGGCCGGGCCCGCCTCGGCGTCCTCAGCTGCCATCTGAGCATGAGCGACGAGGAGCGGTACGGGCAGGGGAAGCTGCTCCTCGACGAGCTGGCCGCCCTCGGCGTCCCGCACGCCGTGGCCGCCGGCGACCTCAACGACCGCCCCGACGGCCGCACCTTCGGCCTGCTGGCGGACGAACTGCACGACGGCTGGGCCGCCAAGCCCTGGGGCCGCGAGCACACCACCCGGCTCGGCGACCCGCTCCAGCGCATCGACGCGGTCTTCGCGACGGACGGCGTCGAGATCCTCGGCTGCGGCGTCCCCATGGGGCTGCCGGGCGTCGCCGAGAGCGACCTGCGGGCCGCCACGGACCACCTCCCCGTGCTGGCCGCGCTGCGGGTGCCGCCCGCGGAGTCGTGACCGTACGCCCGTAGACCCCGTAGATGACGAGCTCCCGCCCGGATCGGATTCGGGCG
>NZ_JBHVHQ010001240.1:0-1831 GCF_042800135.1 Streptomyces sp. NPDC057654
GGGAAGGCGTAGAAGAGCGGGACGACGTCGGGCCGCCCCTGTGGGTCGAGCGAGCGGACCAGGAGGAACCGCCGCTGCGCGCCGGTTAAGGGGAGCAGGCCGCGGGGGGTGTCCGCGCCGTCCGCGGTCCGCCGGAACCGGGCGAGGTACTGGCCCGTGATGCTGTGGTGCACGGTGTCCTCTCTCTTGTCGTGCTCGTGCTCGCGCCGCTGTACGCGGCAGGTGGTCAGGGGTGTGGCGACGAAGGGCTCAGTTGACCGAGGCGGTCTCGGCGACCGCGTCGGGATCCGTGCCGGGACCCTTGTCGGGCTCGTCCGGCTCGGCGGCGGGCAGGTCGCGCATCGTCCGCAGCCGCGAGAAGAGCAGCGGCAGCGGGACGGCGAGGAAGCCGACCGCGCACACCCACACCGCGGCCCGCGGCCCGTACGCGCCCGCGACGGCGCCGCCCGCGAGCGCGCCGAGCGGCATGGTGCCCCAGACCAGGAAGCGCGTCGTGGCGTTCATCCGGCCCAGCAGCCGGGGCGGGCAGAGCAGCTGCCGGAAGCTGACCTGGGCGACGTTGTAGACGACGGCCCCGAAGAAGACCACCGCGGAGCCCACCGCGAACAGGGCGGCCGCGGCGCCGTGCCCGGCCAGCGGCCACAGGAGCGCGAACGGCCCGCTGACCAGGGCGGAGAGCCAGATGATCCGGGCCTGGCCGAGCCCCCGCGCGAGCCGTCCCGCGCAGAGCGCGCCGGCGAGCCCGCCGACGGCCGAGGAGGACAGCATCAGCCCTATGGCGGCGGGCGGCAGGTCGAGGACGCGCACCAGGAACACCGTCTGTACGGACAGCAGCAGCGCGGAGAAGAAGTTGCCGAGCCCGGTGGTCATGACGATGACCCGCAGCAGCGGCTGGCGCAGCACGAAGCCGAGCCCCTCGCCGATCTCGGCGCGCAGCGACGTGTCCGCGCCCTCGGCGCGCGGCGCGGGCTCCTTGTGCCGGATGGCGAGCAGGAACAGCGCGGAGACGGCGTAGCCGACCGCGTCGGCGACGATCGCGAGGTGCGCGCCGAGGAGCTGGACGAGTCCGCCGCCGAGGCCGGGGCCCGCCACCTGGGCGGAGGAGCGTACGGTCTCCAGCGCGCCGTTGCCCGCGACGAGCCGCTCCTTGGGCAGGAGCTGCGGCAGGTAGCTCTGGTGCGAGACGTCGAAGAAGACCGTGGCGACGCCGGTGATCAGGGCCACGGCGTAGAGCTGGGCCATGGTCAGGAAGCCGGCCACGGCGGCGGCCGGGATGCTGGCCATCGCCACGGCCCGGACGACGTCGGCCCGGATCAGCACCGGGAGCTTGCGCATCCGGTCCACCCAGGCGCCGGCGGGCAGGCCCACGAGGAGGAACGCGGCGGTCTCCGCGGCGGTCAGCAGGGCCACCTGGAACGCGGGGGCGTCGAGTTCGAGTACGGCGACCAAGGGCAGGGCGACCAGGGTCACTTGCGCGCCGACCTGGCTCGCCGCCGCGCCGGACAGCAGGTGCCGGAAGTCCCGGTGCCGAAGCAGGCCGCCCGCCGCGGCCTGGTGAGGGGTGCTCATTTGCCAGACATTTGACGATGCGCCCCTTCAGAGTCAAAGCGATCAGAGCGTTTCAGGACAGGTTCATCGGTTCGAAGGCTGCTGTAGCGAAAATTTTTAGCTGATAACCGCCAATGACAGGATGAACTCCGGCCGATGACCAAGTGGAACCACGCGCTCACTGCTGGATTCCACCGTCCGGTGAACGGTTCTCGACGCTCGATAATCGGACCCGGAACGACTGTCCGAAAACCGAACGGCCGCCGGGGGTCGTATGCAACCC
>NZ_JBHVHQ010001241.1:0-1830 GCF_042800135.1 Streptomyces sp. NPDC057654
GAGGCATCCCGCCGTCGGCGCTCGCGTCGTCCACCGCACCGGCAGACGCGCCGCCTGCGTCCCGGGACGCAGGCCCACCGGAACCCGCGGCGGAACCCCTGCCCTCCGCCGCGACCGGCACCATGGGGGTGGCCACGGAGGCGGCGGGTCGTGCGGCCGCCGCCTCCTCGGATGCGCTGCTCATCGCCTACCCGTCGGAGTTTCGCCCGGTCAGCCGCTGACCGGTCTCAGTGGACTGCCGTTCGACGTTCTCCAGCGCCTGGACCAGCTGTTCCACCTCGTCGGTGGTCCGTTCCGCCAGTTTGGCCGCGTCGAACCCGGCGCTGACGGCGTCCTGGTGCGGGCTGTCGAACTGGCCGTGGAACTTCTTGCCGTTCTTGTCGCCGCCGATCACGTCGCCATACGCGTCGCTGCCCGACCGGAATCGCTCGGCGGACGACTGTACGTGGTTGGTCAGCTCCCGCAACGTGCGCTCCGCCGCCCGTAGCTTCTCCGTGTCGACCCGAATCGGCTCGCTCGATCCGCTCATGACCGGACTCCTCCGCGCTGCGGGCCGAAGCCGTGCTCGACATACTCCTTCACCGCGTCCGGGAGCTGGACGTCCTTCGGCATCACGTCCCGCGGGTCGAAGTTGCCCCGCACCATGTCGACCGGCGTCATGCCCTCGGGCAGCCGCTCGACGGCCACCTCCATCACCTGTGACAACGCCTTGGCCCTGGCCTGGTCGAGGGTCGTACGAATGACCCTGGACAAGTCCTTCGGCGCCATGTTGCGGTAGGCGCCGGTGGGAAAGTCCAGCGCCAGCACCTGGCCCTGCGCGCCCACCGTCGCCTTCACCACCTGCCGGGGCGCGGTCACCGTGGCCTGAACCTCGTTGATCTGCCGACGCGTGTCGACTGCCTGCTCACGCGCGTCGCGGTACTCGGCCAGCAGATCCTCGATCTGCTGATCGTACGGAGTCGACATTCCATTCCTTTCCACGCTGTGCCCTGCGCCCAGACGGCCCGTCCCGCCAGTCAACCGTGGGTGACGTGCCGAACCGGCCGCAGAGCATACGATCCTGACTGCGGGGACAGGCGGTTCTGCCTACTTGGCCAAACTCGGTCCCGCGTGCGCGTCATCCTCACGTGAAGACACCGTCACCCCCAGATGTCCTCGCTCTGCCGCAACAGGTCGGCGACGCTGCTCCCGCCCTCCTCGTCGCGCTTCTTGGACCTGCCCTTGCCCCTGCCCCGAGCTGTGTCGTCCTTCTCGGCGTCGGTGTCCGCGGGGTCGGCGGCGGACCGCTTCCCCGGCTCGGCCCCCGAGCAGGCGAACTCGCTGCGCGGCACAGCCAGAGCCCCCTCGGCAGCGGGCTTGGGACGCCAGGCGGGCCGGGTCGGCTCGGCGAACGCCTGGTCCGCGCCGGCACCACGAGCGGTCATGTACGCGCTGGCGCCGACCACCCCGGCAGCGCCCACCGACTCCTCGCGAAGGAGCCCGGCATCCGCCCCGGACGCCCCTTCCGGCCGGCTCCCCTGCCCCCCGAACAGCGGGAGGAGAGAGGCGTCCCACGCTTCGGCCTCGTCGGACTCACCGGCCGTCTGGGACGCGGCGGCGGGCATGCTCCGGGAGTCCGCCGTGCCCGTGCCCGCTGCCGGATGCGCCTTCGCCGACGTCGAGGCCGTCGACGCATGCGTTGCCGGGCCGTTCGCGGACGTCGGTGCCGTGGCCGGGGCGGCGGCGGACGTCGTGGCCGGCACAGACGCGGACGCCGGTGCCGGTGCCGGTGCCGAGACGGACGACAGCGACAGCGACGGCGTCGAAGCCGGAGCCGACGCGGCGGAGGCT
>NZ_JBHVHQ010001242.1:0-1827 GCF_042800135.1 Streptomyces sp. NPDC057654
CGGCCGTCACGGTCGCCCCGTTCCACGGCTTCGTCTGGCGCGACGGGCACGCGGTCGAGGAAGGAACGTACGGCGTCAACCACGACAAGTCCGTACGCCCCCGCCGCCAGGACCGCCCCCAGGACTACCTGGAGACCGGCGCCGCCTACGGCATGCGCGCCGACCGCTTCCGCACCGAGAAGCACCGCTTCTTCGGCCGCACCGAGCTCGTACGGACCGACGCCGCCCGCGTCCTGGAGATCGACGACCCGCACGACCTCGCACGCGCCCGCGTCCTCGCCCCGCTGCTCGACGCCGACCGGCCGGGCGCGCTGCCCGGCCGCGCGGACATCGACGCCGTCGTGCTCGACTTCGACGGCACCCAGACCGACGACCGCGTCCTCATCGACTCCGACGGGCGCGAGATCGTCGCCGTGCACCGCGGCGACGGGCTCGGCATCGCCGCGCTGCGCCGCGCGGAGCTGCCCCTGCTGATCCTGTCCACGGAAGTTAACCCGGTCGTCGCCGCACGGGCCAGGAAGCTCCAACTTCCCGTCCTCCACGGCATCGACCGTAAAGACCTGGCGCTGAAGCAGTGGTGCGAAGAGCAGGGCATCGCACCCGAGCGCGTGCTGTACGTAGGCAACGACGTCAACGACCTGCCGTGCTTCGACCTCGTCGGCTGGCCCGTGGCGGTCGCCGGAGCGCACGACGTCGTACGTGGCGCGGCGCGCGCCGTGACCTCCGCGCCGGGCGGCGGCGGGGCCATCCGGGAGATCGCCGCATGGATCCTCGGCCCGTCCCTCCAGCCCGTCTGACCCGAGCCCGTCCCACCGCACCACACCCCAGCAGTCCTCAGCAGTCCCCCCAACAGCAAGGAACCTGCCTTCCATGAGCTCCACCCTCCGCACCCGGACCCTCGGCGCCAAGACCGCGGGCCCCGGCCACCCGGTCTACGTCACGGGCGAGATCGGCATCAACCACAACGGTGATCTGGAGAACGCCTTCGCGCTCATCGACGCGGCCGCCGACGCGGGCTGCGACGCGGTCAAGTTCCAGAAGCGCACGCCGGAGATCTGCACCCCCCGCGACCAGTGGGACGTCGAACGCGACACCCCCTGGGGCCGGATGACGTACATCGACTACCGGCACCGCGTCGAGTTCGGCGAGACCGAGTACCGCAAGATCGCCGAGCACTGCGCCAAGCGGGACATCGCGTGGTTCGCCTCCCCGTGGGACACCGAGGCCGTCGCCTTCCTGGAGAAGTTCGACGTGCCCGCGCACAAGGTCGCCTCCGCCTCGCTCACCGACGACGAGCTGCTGCGCGCCCTGCGCGCGACCGGCAAAACGATCATTCTCTCCACCGGGATGTCCACGCCGAAGCAGATCCGGCACGCGGTGGAGGTGCTCGGCAGCGAGAACATCCTCCTCTGCCACGCCACCTCCACCTACCCGGCCAAGGCCGAGGAGCTGAACCTGCGCGTGATCCACACGCTCCAGGCCGAGTACCCGAACGTGCCGATCGGCTACTCCGGCCACGAGACGGGGCTCCAGACCACGCTCGCCGCCGTCGCCCTCGGCGCCACCTTCGTCGAGCGCCACATCACCCTCGACCGCGCCATGTGGGGCTCCGACCAGGCCGCCTCCGTCGAACCGCAGGGCCTCCAGCGCCTCGTCCGCGACATCCGGGTGGTCGAGGAGTCGCTCGGCGACGGCGTCAAGAAGGTGTACGACAGCGAACTGGGCCCGATGAAGAAGCTGCGCCGCGTCACGGGCGTCGTCGCCGAGGCCGGCGACCGCGAGCCGGTCGCGGTCTGAGGCGGCCGGGCCCGGTGACACCGACAGCCC
>NZ_JBHVHQ010001243.1:0-1816 GCF_042800135.1 Streptomyces sp. NPDC057654
CGGAACCCGGCCAGGATGTACGGGTTGTCCTGGCTGCCGAGGGCTTCCGACCGGCCCGGCCCGTACAGCCTCCGCAACAGCGGCAGCAGCTCCGGGTCGCTCTGCTCCACCCAGTCCGCGCCGTTGTTGCGCGGCCTGCCGGTGATGGGGTCGGTACCGGTATTGGCGCCCTGATAGGCGTTGCTGAGCTGGGCGAAATACTCGTACGCCGTGCTGGACGAGTAGTTGGGGAAGATTCCGTCCGGCCAGCTCTGGGCGGCGCCGTCGCGCCGCTTGGCCTCGTAGACCTCCGTGATCCACTGACGGTCGCCGTCACTCAGCACCGAGTGGAGGGCGTGGGCCCACTCGTGGCGGGCGCTGGAGTAACCGTCGTCGAAGACGTCGGCGTGGGGCACACCGGTGGTGTCGCCCAGCAGATTCTCCTCGCCGACCCAGGCCAGCCGCCCGCGGAAGGCTCCTCGCTCCCCGTCCATGGCACGGCCGTGGTCGTTGGCCGCGTCGGGCTCGTGGAACGGGTCGAACGACGTCAGCGGCGTCTCCCGAGGGACCACGACGAGCCGTCGCCGCCCGGTCAGCAGAGCAACCGTGGCGTCCGCGTCACCGAGCATGCCGGAGATCAGAGCCTCGGCCTCCTGCCGGGCCTCCTCCGGCCGCTCCGTACCCGGCGGCACCACCACCAGCAACTGGGACGCCAAGTCACTGAAGTCCTGCGCCGGAAGCGCCTCGCGCAGGCCCGTCACCAGCGACGCGTCGGTGGCCAGAGCCTCCCGGTCCGACAGCGGCAGCGCCGCCACCGCCTCGGCGCGCTCGCCCGGCTCCATGCCGGGCAGCCGACCCGCCAAGTCGATCAGGCCGGGGGAGGGTGCAGCCGCGGCGGGTACGGGCGTGGGGGCTACGGGCGCGGCCGGGCGAACGGTCGTGTCCGAGGGCCCACTGTTCGCCGTGGTCGGAGCGGGTCCGCTGTTCCCAGTGGTCCGGGTGGGCGGCGAGTACTGGGAGTAGTAGACCTGCGAGGAGTCGACCGACTGCGAGTACACGACCTGCGAGTCATCGACCTGCTGCGGATAGCCGCCCTGCTGCGGATACGCAGACTCCGGGTACCCGGTCTGCTGGGGGTAACCGCCCTGCTGCGGATAAGCGGACTGCTGCGAGTAGTCGATGGGCTGGCCCACCAGCTCCAGACCGCGTCGCGCACGGGCCTGGTTGTAAAGGCCCAGGGAGAAGTCCGACAGCCTGGTGGCACCTTGCACCGTGGTGGCCTGAGTCGCATTCTCCGGCGAAGGCCCATACGCACGGTTCTCCGTCAGGACCACAGGCGGACTGATACGCGGGGCACCCCCCGGATAAGGGGGATTGGTCTCCAGTTCCACGGTGTTGGTGCGGATCCACAGCGCCTCGTCCTGATCGACGAAGCGACTCGGCTGCGCGACGAGCACATTGTCGAGATACTCGCGGAACGTAGGCGGCAGGGAGTTCGGACCGCGCTGCATCATCCTCCCGTCGAGCAGCGCGTCATCCGGCCGGGAAGTATGACGGTTGAAGGTCTGGGTGAAAGCTGCGGCTACCGCGTCGGCATTCGCCTCCAGGAACGCCTGGGGCACATACCCGAGACCGGACCGTATCGCGGCGAGAGAGGTCCGGGAGGACGCGACGGTGTATTCCTTCGGCCTACTCCTCGCCATCACTCCCCGAATGGCGGCAGCAACCTGCGCATAGACGAGCGTCAGCGCACCACGCAGCTCATCGGCGTCCCATGCCGCCAAGTAGGGGGCAAAATTCGGGTTCTGATCGACCCAGGACCGAAAAGCACCACGGA
>NZ_JBHVHQ010001244.1:0-1811 GCF_042800135.1 Streptomyces sp. NPDC057654
GCGAGCGCGTCGGCCACCGCGGCGCGTATCTCGGCGGTGGGCGTGGGGCGGGCGGCGGGCACCGCGGCGGCGGCGCTCCGGGCGGCGGCGGTGGCCGCGAGCTCGTCGCGCAGGGCGGCGATCTGGCGGCGCAGCCCGCGGGTGGTGTGCAGGGCGGCGGCGCCGGCGGCCGTCGCGGTGGCCGCTGCCAGCAGCAGGGCAAGGGACATGGCGCTCACTGACGACTCCCGGTTGCTATAGATCCCCCGAATTCCTACCTCAGCTTCGCGGGCTCCGCCCCCCGGCGTCAGTGCATAACGTCACGAACCGGACAGGTCCTAGGTCCGGGACGTTCGCCTTTCAACCACGCTGACCTGCGTAGACGGGAATCCCCCAGGAGATTGGTCACATCCTGGGGGAGATTCGCGCACAGTCCGGGGCTCGCGCCGGGCGCACGAGCCGCCGGTTGCGCTGCGTGGCGGTCCGGCCCCGCGCGGGCACCGGCCCGGCCGACGGCCGGGGGCTGCTCGCGCCCCGCCCGTAGCCGAAGGTGTCGTCGCAGCTCAGCTGAGGCGTTCGAGCACCATGGCCATGCCCTGGCCGCCGCCGACGCACATGGTTTCCAGGCCGAATTGCTTGTCGTGGAACTGGAGCGAGTTGATGAGAGTGCCGGTGATACGCGCTCCCGTCATCCCGAAGGGATGACCCACGGCGATGGCCCCGCCGTTGACGTTGAGGCGGTCGAGGTCGATGCCGAGGTCGCGGTAGGAGGGGATGACCTGGGCGGCGAACGCCTCGTTGATCTCCACGAGGTCGATGTCGCCGATCCCGAGGCCCGCGCGGCGCAGCGCCTGCCTGCTCGCCTCGACCGGCCCGTACCCCATGATCTCGGGCGAGAGCGCCGAGACGCCGGTGGACACGATCCGGGCCAGCGGGGTCAGGCCGAGCTCGCGGGCCTTGGTGTCCGACATGACGACGACGGCGGCGGCGCCGTCGTTGAGCGGACAGCAGTTCCCCGCGGTGATCAGGCCATCGGGGCGGAAGACGGGCTTGAGGCCCTGGACGCCCTCCATCGTGACGCCCGCGCGCGGGCCGTCGTCCTTGCTGACCACGGTGCCGTCCGGCGTGGTCACCGGAGTGATCTCGCGCTCCCAGAAGCCGTTCTCGATCGCCTTCTCGGCGAGGTTCTGGGAACGGACGCCGAACTCGTCCATGTCCTGCCGGGTGACGCCCTTGAGGCGCGCCAGGTTCTCCGCGGTCTGGCCCATCGCCATGTACGCGTCCGGCACGACGCCGTCCTCGCGCGGGTCGTGCCAGCCCTCGCCGCCCGCCTCGGCGCGCGCGGCCGTACGGGCCTCCGCGTCGGCGAACAGCGGGTTGTGGGTGCCCGGCATCCCGTCGGAGGAGCCGTTGCCGAAGCGGGAGACCGTCTCCACGCCCGCCGAGATGAAGACGTCGCCCTCGCCGGCCTTGATGGCGTGCAGGGCCATGCGGGACGTCTGGAGCGAGGAGGAGCAGTAGCGGGTGATGGTGCAGCCCGGGAGGTGGTCCATGCCCATCTGTACGGCCACGATCCGGCCGAGGTTGTGGCCCTGCTCGCCGCCGGGCAGGCCGCAGCCGAGCATGAGGTCGTCGATGTCGCGGGGGTCGAGCTCGGGGACCTTGGCGAGGGCCGCGCCGATGATGGTCGCGGTGAGGTCGTCGGGGCGCAGTTCCTTGAGGGAGCCCTTGCCTGCGCGGCCGATGGGGGAGCGGGCGGTCGAGACGATCACGGCTTCGGGCATCACGGCTCCAGGAGGGTGCTGGGTGGGCGGACTGAAAGGGAAGTTACC
>NZ_JBHVHQ010001245.1:0-1810 GCF_042800135.1 Streptomyces sp. NPDC057654
AGACCGAGCCGGAGGCGCCCAGGGAGATCACGGCGTCGCCGGGGCCGACGCCGAGCCCGAAGGCGGCGGCCATGGTCTCCCCGGTGCCCGCGGAGATCAGCAGCCCTTCGGGCGTGTGCCCGGCGGGATCGCAGGGGCCGAGGACCTCGGGGAGGGCGGCGGAGTGGCCGAGCGCCAGCTCGACGAGGTCGGGGCGCCACTGCCCGGTGGCCGCGGACCAGTAGCCGGTGCCGGAGGCGGCGCCCCGGTCCGTGGTCCGCCGAACGGGCCGCCCCAGCAACTGCCACACCAGCCAGTCGTGCGGCTGAAGCAGCATCGCGGCGCGCTTCGCGGCCTCCGGCTCGTTCCGCGCCAGCCAGCGCAGCTTGGCGACCGGCTGTCCGGCCTGCGGTACGGACCCGACGGCCTGCGCCCACGCCGCGCGC
Source organism: Streptomyces sp. NPDC057654 (assembly GCF_042800135.1). NCBI lineage: Bacteria > Bacillati > Actinomycetota > Actinomycetes > Kitasatosporales > Streptomycetaceae > Streptomyces > Streptomyces sp. NPDC057654. Next base: position 426 of record NZ_JBHVHQ010001245.1, read on the forward strand.
CCGCCGAGCGCGTCGGTCAGGTCGGCGGCGGCCGACTGCACCCGCTTGTCGTTGCCGAGCATGGCAGGGCGTACGAGCACCCCGCCGGCGTCCAGCGCCAGCAGCCCTTGCTGCTGCGCGGAGACCCCGATGGCCTGCACGCCCTCCAGCAGACCGCCGGCGGCGGCCTCGCCGAGTGACATCAGCCACGCCTGCGGGTCCCCGTCGGAGTCGGCGGGATGCGGCGCGTACCCCTGCTTCAGCACGGCGCCCGTGTCCGTGTCGCAGACGACGATGCGCGTGCTCTCGGAAGAACTGTCCAATCCGGCGACTATGCCCATGAGGCTCGATTTTGCCTTATGGCGTGAGCGTCACGTGTTGCTGGTGCCCCAGTCGTCGTCGGCCGGGGTCCGCTGCTCCCGCAGCGAGCGCACCCGCTCGGTCACCGAGCCCGGCAGCCGGTCGCCGACCTTCGCGCCGACCGCGCCGAACGCCTTGGAGGCGGCGGCCCTGCCGTTCTGCGCGGCGGACTCGGCGGTATTGCGCACCGCCGGGTTCTGCGCGACCCGCTGCGCGGCCTTGCGCAGCTGCTCGTACCGTTCGCGTCCGGCCCGCGTGCCGAGCACGTACCCGACGATTGCTCCGGTGATGAACGTCAGCCGGTAGCGCATCGCTCCACCCTTCTTCGCGTTGCGTTCTTCGCGTAGAACCGCATTCGATCATGTCCGGGCCGGCACTCCGGCCCCTTCCCGTCGCCCGTCCCGGACCACGACGACCCGCGTCGGCGGTGCTGCGCGCCTACCCGTCGTGCCCGTAGGTCACTCACGGGATACCGATTGGCGGAGCACCCCCCTGCTTGCGCTAATGTATGTGTCGCAGCGAGCGCACGCCGTCCGGGACCCCGGAGCCGGGTGCATTCGAGGCACACAGCGCAATCCCCTGTAGCTCAATTGGCAGAGCAGCCGGCTGTTAACCGGCAGGTTACTGGTTCGAGTCCAGTCGGGGGAGCGCGATCCCCTGTAGCTCAATTGGCAGAGCATTCGGCTGTTAACCGGAGGGTTACTGGTTCGAGTCCAGTCGGGGGAGCAGAGCGAAGAGGACCCCTCAGGGGTCCTTTTTCGTGTGCCGTGGAACCGCCGCAGGGCTGATCGGCATCCTCAAGGACAGGCTGGTCACACGATGCGGACCCTCAGGGGCAACAGATCGTATGACCGGCTATGCTGCGGCAGACGGCGCGCACAGATGTACGCGACGCGCCGTTACGGGGCGGTAGCTCAGCCGGTTAGAGCAGCGGACTCATAATCCGTCGGCCGTGGGTTCGAGTCCCACCCGCCCCACCGTTTCTTCATGGTGCAGAAACGTTCTGACCAGCAAGAACGTCCCAGCGAGGGCCGCCACGTAAACCG
>NZ_JBHVHQ010001246.1:0-1809 GCF_042800135.1 Streptomyces sp. NPDC057654
CCCTATGCCCGGCAGAAGGGCGTCCGCAGGCGTGCGCTCCGGGCTTTCACCCCACGAGCCGCGACGAAACGAGGGCTCGGGCGGCGGCGGACTCCTCGTCGCGTGACGGATTACGCGAGGGGTTACGGGAGCGGCTACTTGGCGAGGAAGGCGAGCAGGGCGGCGTTGACTTCCTCGGCGTGTGTCCACAGGAGCCCGTGCGGGGCGCCCTCGATCTCGAAGTAGTCGGCGTGGGGCAGGGCCCGGTGGAAGGGGCGGCCGGTGGCGTCTATGGGCAGTACGCGGTCGCCCGTACCGTGGAGGATGAGCGCCGGCACGTCGATCTTGGCCACGTCGCCGCGGAAGTCGGTCGTCCAGGTGGGGACGCAGGCGCCGGAGGCGTGGGGGGAGGCCCCGGCCGCCGTGTTCCAACTGGCGCGTACCGCCTCGTCGCTGATGCGGGTGCCGAGGTTCTCGTCGAGGTTGTAGAAGTCCCGGTAGAACTCGGTGAAGTAGGCGTAGCGGTCCTTGGCCACGGCTTCCTGGATGGTTTCGAAGACGCTCCCGTCGACTCCGGTGGGATTGTCGTCGGTCTTGAGGAGGAAGGGCTCCAGAGAGGCCAGGAAGGCCGCTTTGGCCACGCGGCCGGGGCCGTACGTCGAGAGGTAGCGGGCGACTTCGCCCGTGCCCATCGAGAACCCGACCAGCACGGCGCCGGTCAGGTCCAGGGCTTCCATCAGGGTGTTGAGGTCGGCGGCGAAGGTGTCGTAGTCGTAACCGGCAGTGGGACGGCCGGACTTGCCGAAGCCGCGGCGGTCGTAGGTGATGACGCGGTGACCGGCCGCCAGGAGGGCCTTGGTCTGCCGCTCCCAGGAGTCGCCGTCGAGCGGGTAGCCGTGGATCAGCACAACCGGCTGTCCCGACCCGTGGTCCTCGTAGTAGATGTCGATGTCGGTGCTGTTCTCGCGGCCCACGGTGACGTACGGCATGAGGTCTCCTCGATGAGAGCGATGCGGTGAGGGAGGGGCGGGGCCGGGGCGGCCCGCCGCCCGCGGGGTCGCCGACAGCTTGGCAAACTCCGCGGCGGCAGGGGTGTGCTCACCGCGCACACCCCTGGTCCGACGGCGCAGGACGCCTGGGGCAGGGGACGCGGAGTGCTTGGTGGAGCGGGTTCTCAGCTCCGCGGGAAACGGGCCTGGAGGTCCCATACGACCGGGTTGTCGCCGAGTCCTTCGTGCATGTCGGTGAGGTCGGCGATCAGGTCGTGCAGGAAGTCACGGGCCTCGCGGCGCAGCGCGCGGTGGTTGAAGGTGAGCGGCGCCTCGTCCGCCGGAACCCAGTCGGCGGTGACCTCGACCCAGCCGAAGCGCCGCTCGAAGAGCATGCGGTCCGTGGACTCGGTGAAGTCCAGCTCGGCGTAGTGCGGGGTCGCGGAGCGGTTGCCGCGCGGGTCGCGGTCGAGCTGCTCCAGGATGTCGCAAAGGGCCCAGGCGAAGTCGAGCACGGGGACCCAGCCCCAGGCCGTGGAGAGCTCACGGTCGGACTTGGTGTCGGCGAGGTACACGTCTCCGCAGAACAGGTCGTGGCGCAGCGCCCGCACGTCCGCCGTCCGGTAGTCGAAACGGGACGGGTCGGGGAAGCGGGAGGAGAGCGAGTAGCCGAGGTCGATCACGCCTCGATGGTGTCACGGGCGTGGGCCGGGCGTGGTCACGGCGGGGCGGGGCGGCCGTGGTCGTGGCGTGGGCTGGTAGCCGGGCGGGCATCGACAGCGGTCATGAGACGGACACTCCAGGAAGTAGGGGAGGGGACGATCAGGTGCGGCCAGGTGCA
>NZ_JBHVHQ010001247.1:0-1805 GCF_042800135.1 Streptomyces sp. NPDC057654
CCCCCTCGCTGGGCGGGGCCGCGCCTTTCACTCTAGCCGGACGCCGGTAGCGGGCCCACGCGTAGAGGAAGCCGAGCGCGAACCCCACCAGGTGCGCGAGGTAGGCGACGCCCGGCTCGGAGCCCGCGGCGCCGGCGGCCTGCCACTGGAGCACGAACCAGAAGACCAGCACGGCCCAGGCGGGGAAGCGCAGCGGCAGGAAGAAGAGGAACGGAAAGAGACTCGTGACCCGTGCTGTGGGGAAGAGGCAGAGAAACGCGCCGAGCACCCCGGAGATCGCTCCGGACGCCCCGACCAGGGCCTGGGTGGAATCGGCGTGCGCGGTGGCGTAGCCGAGCAGCGCCAGATAGCCGGTCGCGACGTAGAAGACGGCGAAGCGCAGCCGGCCCATACGCTCCTCCGTCATCGCGCCGAAGACGAAGAGGAAGAGCATGTTGCCCAGCAGGTGCAGCCAGTTCCCGTGCACGAACAGCGCGGTGAGCGGGGTGAGCGGCTCCAGCGGTGCGCCGCGCCACAGATCGGCGGGCACGATGCCCCAGCGTTCGAAGTACGCCGTCTGGGCGGCGATCAGGCCGGCGTCCGTGCCGTACGAGCGGTTGAACCCGGAGGCCGGGCCGATCAGGAAGACCAGACAGCTCAGGCCGATGAGGGCGTAGGTCACCACGGGCCCCGCCGGGGTGCCGGGCCTGCCGCCCGCCGCCTTCCTGATCATGCCCGGATCATCTCGTACCGGGCGGAACCTGTACGGACCGCCTCGCCGGGGCGGCCCGGCAGCGCCAGGCCGTAGGGTTGCGGAAAGCACTCCCGCAGTTCGACGGCGCACCGCGGTCCGTGAGAACAACCCGCGAGCAGACATGAGGACGGACGACACGATGGGCGTTCCCCAGCCGACAGCCGAGACTCGGTGGCGCTGCACCCTGTGCGGCAACCTCACCCGCTTCGACGTGACCCGCTCCACCAAGGCCGTCGACTATGTCCACCTCGACCTGGCCGGAGAGCCGACGGTCGAGGAGCACGAGGTCGTCAGTGAGACCATCGAGTCCGTGCGCTGCCGCTGGTGCAACGCGGTCGACCAGATCGAGCTGGTCGGCCGGCCAGGCGCGAGCGCCTGAGAACGGAGCGATGAGCGGTGGCCCAGCACACAGGCGACGAGGGCGCGGCCGGTGACGCCGACGGCGCCTTTGAGGTGCTCGACCGCCCCCTGCCGGAGGCGGTGCGGCGCCGGGTCGTGGCGCTCGTCGCGGACGCCTTCGGCGGGCTGACCGTCTCCGAACTCCCGCCGCAGCTGCGGCAGTACGCCCGGTTCACGCCCAACCGCCGGGCCAAGTTCGCGGGCAACGCGATGGCCGCGGCGATCGAGGGCGACGCCGTCTTCCGGCAGCGGATCGCGGCCCGGCTGCGCGAGGAGCAGCCGGAGCTGGCCGAGGCGCTGGACAACGGGGCGCCGCCCGCCGCCGCGGACCCGGTGGACGTGGCCGCGGTCGCCTATGTGATGAGGCCGGTGGGCTGGGCCAAGCTCGTCGCGGCGGCCGGCGAGGAGGCGCAGCGCGCCAACGCCGAGCGGGCGGGCGAGGAGGCGCAGCGGGAGCTGCGGCGGCTGCGCGAGGAACTGGCCGAGGCGCGCGGGGCGGCCCGTACCGAGGTGGACCGGGTCCGCCAGGAGCTGGACGCGGCCCGCAAGGAGGCCGACGGCTATCAGCGCAAGCTGCGCAGCGCGGTGAGCGACGTGCGGCGCGGCGAGGCGTCGGTGCGCAAGGCCGAGTCGGCGCTGGAGGCGCTGCGCGCGTCGGCGGCGGCCGAGAAGA
>NZ_JBHVHQ010001248.1:0-1804 GCF_042800135.1 Streptomyces sp. NPDC057654
CGCCGACGGAGCGGCGCTGCGGCTGGACGCCACCACGGTCGGCGACTCGGCCGACAGCGGTCTGGCCGCGGGCGGCGACGCCGATGTCGAGGTGCGCGGCGGCGGCATCGCCCGCTCCCGGGCCAACGGCGTCTTCGCCACCGACGAGAGCCGGCTCACGCTCGTCGACTGCGCGGTCACCGACAGCGCGTTCACCGCCGTGCACCTGGCCGGGTCCGCCCGTGCCACGGTCCGCGGCTGCGAGCTGCGCGGCACGGCGCAGCACGGCGCGCGGGTCACGGAGCGGGCGCTCCTCACGCTCTCCGACAGCCGGATCAGCGCCGCGGACCTCACCGGGCTCGCCGTGGACGGCGGCGACCTCACGGCCCACGGCTGCCGCGTCACGGGCGCGGGCACCGGGATCAGCCTGACCACCGAGCACCGCCCGCTCATCGACGGCTGCGAGATCGAGGACTGCGGCACGGGCCTGGAGGTGACCGCCGGGACCGGCGCGTTGATCGTGAACGTGCAGGTGCGCGGCAGCCGGTCGGCCGGAGTGTTCCTCGGCGAGCACAGCGCCGCATGGCTCGACGGCTGCGAGATCACCGACACCAAGGGCAGCGGACTGGTGCTGTGGAACGGCGCCCGGCCCCGCGTCGGCGCCACCCGGGTGCTGCGCACCGCCAAGAACGGCGTGTACGTCGCCGAGGGCGCGGCGGGGGTGCTGGCGGACTGCGAGATCGCCGCCACCGAATACCCGGCGGTGTACGTCGGCAAGGACGCCGCGCCCGTGCTGCGCCGCTGCCTGATCCGCGACGCCGACGAGGACCTCAAGCTCGCGGACGGCGCCGCGCCGGTCTTCGAGGCGTGCCGCGTCGAGACGGTGAAGGACAGCACGATGCCGGAGTCGGGTTCCGGCGCGGGCCCCGCCATGACCGCGCCGCAGGCGCTGCCCGCGGGCGGCGCGCCGACCGCCGCCGAGACCGCCCCCGCGGTGGAGTCCCTGGCGGACCTGCTGGCCGAACTCCGGGCCCTGATCGGCCTGGACCGGGTCAAGCAGGACGTGGAGACGCTCGTCAAGCTGATGCAGTTGGTGCGTCGCCGCACCGAGGCCGGTCTGCCGCCGCCCCCGCTCAGCCGCCACCTGGTGTTCGCCGGGAACAGCGGCACCGGCAAGACCACGGTGGCCCGGCTGTACGGGCGGCTGCTGGCCGCGCTGGGGCTGCTCTCCCGCGGTCATCTGGTCGAGGCCGACCGGGGCTCGCTGGTGGGCGAGTACGTCGGGCACACCGCGCCCAAGACCACCGCGATCTTCCGGCAGGCGATCGGCGGCGTGCTCTTCATCGATGAGGCGTACGCGCTGGTGCCGCACGGCCAGGGCTCGGACTTCGGGCTGGAGGCCATCTCGACGCTGGTGAAGCTGATGGAGGACCACCGGGAGGACGTGGTGGTCATCGTGGCCGGCTACCCCGACGAGATGTCCCGGTTCATCGACGCCAACCCGGGCCTCGCCTCCCGGTTCACCCGGACCCTGCTCTTCGACGACTACAGCTCGCAGGAGCTGGTCGGGATCGTGGCGAACCACGCGGAGCAGCACAAGTACGAACTCGGCGGGGAGACCCCGGCGGCGCTCGCCGACTACTTCGACTCGGTCGAGCGCGACGAGCGGTTCGGCAACGGCCGTACCGCGCGCCAGCTCTTCCAGCGGATGACGGAGCGCCACGCGGCGCGGCTGGCCGACCACGCGGCCCTGCCGTCCCCGGCCGGGGACGGCTTGTCCGAGCCGGACGACGACGATCTGGTGACCCTGCTGCCCGAGGACATC
>NZ_JBHVHQ010001249.1:0-1803 GCF_042800135.1 Streptomyces sp. NPDC057654
GATCAGTGCGGGCGCGGTGGGAGGTGCTGGGCGAAGAACGTCCGTACGTGGTCGCGGACCAGCGGGATCGATTCTGTCGGGGGCATCGGGCCGATCAAGGACAATCGGTCGGCCGGGGTCATCAGGCCCGCCGTCTGCAACTGCGGGGCCATGGCGGCGTAGTCCGTGAAGACCCAGTGCGCCGCGTCGTTGATACGGGCGTGGTGGGTGTGGCTGCCGGGGTGGGTGAGGGTGGCGGACCAGGAGCGGGAGAGTTCCTTTGGGTGGGGGAAGTCTGATGTGCCCAGGAGGAGCAGGGGGCGGCGGGTGCCGTGGCGGGCTATGGGGAAGAGGGGGCCTGGGTGGCCGGGGGGCTCCGGGGCGTAGTCCAGGTAGCCCTCCAAGTTGATCGCCGCGTCGATGCGGCGGTCCTCGTACATCGCCTCCGACACGGCCGTACCGCCCGCCGAGTGGCCGTAGGCTCCCACCCTGCCCAGGTCCAGCGCGCCTCCCAGGCCGTTCGGTGCCGGGTTGCCTCCCGTCGTCAGGATTTCCAGCTGGTCCAGTACGAAGCCGAGGTCCGCTACGCGCGTGTCGATCGCCGTGCGGAACACCTTCGGCTGCTCGCGGGGGTCGCCCCGGAACACGGTCGTGCGGAACGTACCGGTCCTGCCGGGGCATTCGACCGGGAAGGACACCACGGCCGCGTCGCCCGGGTGGTCCACGGTCACCACCGCATAGCCGTGACTCGCCAACTCCTCGGCTACCGCCGTGCCCAGGGTGCGCGGGTCGCCGCCGCCCGGGCTGTAGAGCAGCACCGGGTGTCGTGCGGGGCGTGCGGGCGCGTCCGTGTGTGAATGGGTGCTGGTGGCCGCCCAGTTCACCCCTGTCTTCGGCAACTGGGGATGCGTCAAAGGGGCGATCTGCGCGAACGCGCTCGCCGTATCCTCGGTCATCTGGCGCGCGACCGGGAAGCCGTGGACGGCACGGGCCGCCGGGTAGAAGACCGTGACCATCACCTCCCGGACCGGGATCTTGGGGTCCCACGGGTCGCGCCTGCGCCGGTCCACCAGATAGAGGGTGGTGACGCCCGTACGGTACGGGCCTGTGGGCGTCGGCAGTCGCAGGGCGATGCCCTCTGCGGCCGAGGTGGTTCTCGGGCGTGGCCTTGCCTGTGCGATGCCGCCGCCGTTCGCCAGCAGCGCTCCGGCCGTCGCCAGCGCGCCCGCCGACCTCAGCATGGTCCGCCGGTCCACTCCGGCCCCGCCGCTGTCCTGGTCGCCCATCATGGTTCGTCCGCCTTCCCCTATGTTGTGCCGGCCCCCGCCCCCTGCGTGAATGAAGGGGGCGTGCGCCGAATACTGGGGGCGGGCGGGGAGCGCGGGCGAAGGTTCAGGGCCTGGCCGAAACGATGGCGCGGGGCGGCGAGGGGGAGTAGGGGTGCGGATTCACTTCACGGCCGCGGACTTCGCCCGCGTCCGGTTCGCGCCCCGGCCCGCCCCGCTCCAGGAGCTGAACGCGGCGCTGGCCATGATGGTCCGCCGCGACGGCCAGCTGCTCTTCGGGCACTGGCGGCAGCGGGCGCTGCGGGCCCTGCCGTCCGCCGCTCTGCCGCTGCGCGATCTCGTGCCCGGGGCGGTGGCGCCGCAGTTTCTCGACGTGTTCAGCGACACCCTCGCGGAGGGGCTGGAGGCCGTACGGGCCGCGCGGCCGGAGCTCGTGCGTGCCGAGATGGAGCGGGTGTACGCGGCGCAAGCGGCCCCGGCGCCGCCGTGGGTTCGCGATCTGCACCGGGGGGACGCCGACTCCTGGCGGCTCCTGCGC
>NZ_JBHVHQ010001250.1:0-1801 GCF_042800135.1 Streptomyces sp. NPDC057654
GGCCATGCGCTGCCGCACCGCCTCGGGCTTGTGGCCCGCGTACTTGAACTTGGCCCGTACCTCGGTCACTTCGAGCCGCAGCCCGCGGATGCCGGAGAGCAGCCGGCCGTACGGCTCCTCGCCGGCCGCCACGGGCGCGGAGCCGCCCTCGGGCTGGAAGTGGCCGACCTGGGCCGCCAGCAGCTCGGCCTTCTCGTGCGGATCGTCCACGAGGCGGGCGGTGCAGCGCAGTTGCACGGCCGCGTAGAGACTGGTGGGCGTGCCATGCTCGGGCGGCGCGCCCTCGGGGGCCTGCCAGGGGCCGGGGACGAAGGCGTAGTCGTCGACGACGCTCAGCAGCACCTGCGGATCGGCCCGGAGCGCGGGCCAGATGGGGTTGGGGCGGGCGAGGTGGGCCAGCGCCACGCCGTGTGCGCCGACGTCCGGGTCGTAGGCGAAGTGCATCGGCTGTACGTGCGGGGGTTCGCCGGGCAGTCCGTTGACCGCGAGCTGGCCGAAGTCGTGTCCGGCCAGCCAGTTCTGCCACTCGGCGTCGTCCAGCGCGGCGTCCCAGGGACGGATGAGCATGTGCGTGCCTCCTGTGGGCGGAGCGTGAGAGTTGTCGGGCCGTCAGAAGTTGACGAGGTAGCCGGGCAGCGGGATACCGGGCCGCAGATCTCCTGACGGCTGGGGCGCTCCGTAGACGGGGGCGACGGGCACGATGCCGCTCCAGTACGGCAGGGCGAGGTCCTCGGGCTCGTCGTTGGGGTCGCCGGTGCGGACCTTCGCCGACACCTCGGCGAGGTCGAGGCTCAGCACGGCGGTGGCCGCCAGCTCCTTGGCGTCGGCGGGCCGGCAGTCGGCGGCCCGGCCCGGCACCACCTGGTCGACGATCGCGTCGAGAGCCGTGCGGCGCTCCTTCTCACCGGTCACGGGCCGCGCGGTGCCGTGCACCACCACGGAGCGGTAGTTGATGGAGTGGTGGAAGCCGGAGCGGGCCAGGACGAGCCCGTCGACATGGGTGACGGTCAGGCACACGGGCATGCCGTCGTCGGCGCGCCCGGCCGTACGCAGGGGGCGGGAGCCCGTCGAACCGTGCACGTACAGGCGCTCGCCGATCCGCCCGTACAGGGTCGGCAGCACCACGGGCGCGCCGTCGCGGAGGAAGCCGAGGTGGCAGACGTACCCCTCGTCGAGTATCGCGTGCACGGATTCCCGGTCGTACGCGGCGCGTTCACGGTCGCGGGAAGGGACCGTGCGGTCCGTGCGCGCGTACACGGCGCTCGCTTCCTCCTGCCGGTGACCTTCCTCCTGCGGGGGTTCTCCGTGCTGCGGCGTGGCGGCCATGCTGCGACTCCATTGTATTAGTGCATAATGGTCTTTGTGCTAGGAGAATATCGGATCGAGGGCCGTCGCGCAGCGGAGATCTCCGCGAGCGTGGAACGGGCGGTCGGCGCCGGACAGCTGGCCCCGGGCGAAACGCTGCCGCCCGTACGGGAGTTGGCGACCGAACTGGGGGTCAACCCCAACACCGTCGCCGCCGCCTACCGCGCGCTGCGCGACCGCGGCGTGATCGAGACGGCGGGACGGCGGGGGAGCCGGGTCCGCTCCCGCCCCGCCACCGCGCCGCGCGACCTCATCCGCGTGGAGGCCCCCGAAGGGGTCCGCGACGTCTCGACGGGCAACCCGGACCCGGCGCTGCTGCCCCCGCTCGGCGAGGCGCTCGCCGCTGCCGCCGCGCGCGCCGCCGCTGCCCCCACCCTGTACGGCGCGCCCGGCGTCGACCCCGAGCTGGAGCGGCTCGCCCGCGCCGCCTTCGACG
>NZ_JBHVHQ010001251.1:0-1798 GCF_042800135.1 Streptomyces sp. NPDC057654
GCCTCGAACCGCGCCACACGGCCACCGGTGTCGAGGATCTTCTGCTTGCCCGTGTAGAACGGGTGGCACTCGGAGCAGATGTCGGCACGGATGGTGCCGCCCGTGACCGAGCTGCTACGCGTGGTGAAGGAGGCGCCGCAGGTGCAGCTGACCTGGGTCTCGATGTATTCCGGGTGGATGTCGCGCTTCAAGGGGTGCTCCTAGGTTCGGGAGGGTGCCGGGTCGTAGAGGCGGGATTGCCTTACGTGAACCGGGACCAGCGGACCAGTTTGCCAGTACTGGCCGCATACCCCAAAACCGGGGTGCGGGCCCGGATATTCCCGGGCCCCGCCGGGCCGGTGCGCGGGGGCGTACGGACCGCCGCCGCACCCGCGCCGCGCGTACGCCCGTCCCGCCGCCTGCCCCGCCGCCAGACCGCGCCGCGGGCCGGTACGCCGGACCCTCACTTGACCACGTCGTCGGCGCCGGTCTTGTCGCCCGCGGAGCCCTTGACGGCGTCCTCGGGGATCGGCTGGTCGTCGTGGAGCGCCTGCCAGATCCGGCTCGCCTTGGAGTCCAGCGGCACGACCCGGTTGGGGTCGCTGGCGTCGTAGGTGACGGGCAGCGTCACCATCCGCATGTCGCCGGAGCCGATGGATTTGAGGCCGTTCGCGAAGTCCAGCAGCTTGTTGACGGAGGCCAGGTCGGAGTCGGTGGTCAGCGCCGAGGTGGCGGTGTCGGCGATCCCGTACAGCTTGCCGGGGCTGGTGAACAGGCCGATCGACTTCATCTGGTCGAGCAGCGCCTTGATGAACGCCTGCTGGAGCTTGATCCGGCCGAGGTCGCTGCCGTCGCCGACGCCGTGCCGGGTCCGTACCAGCCCGAGCGCCTGCTCGCCGTGGAGCGTGTGGGTGCCCGCCGCGAGGTCGAGGTGGCTGTCCTTGTCGTGTATCGGCTTGGTGGTGGTGATCTTGACGCCGCCGAGCTCGTCGATGAGCTTCTGGAAGCCGGCGAAGTCGACTTCCAGGTAGTGGTCCATGCGGATGCCGGTCATCTGCTCGACGGTCTTGACCGCACAGGCCGGTCCGCCGACGGAGTAGGAGTCGTTGAACATGGCGCTCTTGACGGGCGGCGTAGTCGTGCCGTCCGGCGCCTTGCATTCCGGTCGGGATACGAGCGTGTCACGCGGTATGGAAACAACGCTGGCCGTCTTATGGCCCTTGTAGACATGCACGATCATCGCGGTGTCGGAGCGGGCGCTGCCCTCGTCCTTGCCGTATTTGCCATTCGCCCCGGCCCGCGAGTCGGAGCCGAGCACGAGTATGTCCTGCGAGCCGTTGTCGATGTTCTCGGGGCGGTTCGTGCCGAGGGCGGCGTTGATGTCGACGCCGGTCAGATTCCCATTGAACTTGAAGTAGAGAAAGCCGAGACCGCCACCGCCCAGCAGTACCAGGCCGGCGGCTATCCAGGCGGTGATCAGCAGCGCCTTGCGGCGCGGGCTGCGCGCCTTGCGGCGGCGGCCACGGGCGCGGCGGCGGTGGCCCGCGCCTTGCCCGCTGTTGCTCTCCTGTGCCATCCGCTCCTCAATCCTCCGCTGTGCTCGGTTACCCCCTGCCGTATTGGTCAGGCGCGGTTTCTCGGTCGTCTATGAGACGCCGAGGCAAGCGTCAGGGTTGCACAGCGGGCTTTAAGGACATTCTTAGAAACCGCTTGTCCCGGCTGACCGGCGGATACGCCTGCGCGCCCGCGACCTGCGATTTCAAGCGGAATCCGGGGGACCGTTCCGAGGGGCTGTGCCGGTGATTCCTGTGTTGTAGAT
>NZ_JBHVHQ010001252.1:0-1794 GCF_042800135.1 Streptomyces sp. NPDC057654
GTCTCGCACCCGTTGGTCCGCTTGAAGTCGGCGTCCACGGGCCGCCCGGCCCAACTGCCGGACACGTGCGCCTGCTCCGGCCCGCTGAAGATCTGCGTGCACATCCTGTTGGTCGGTACGGGCGCGAAGGTGTCCTTGCCCCACTTCGTCTCCCCGTCGAGCTGGTCGCAGGCGGCCTTCGCGTGCGGGTGGGTGCCGCCGGCGGGGTGGCAGTAGAGCTCGTACGTGCCGTCGGAGCCGTTGGTGCCGTTGGTGCCGGAGACCGTGACGGTGAGGTGGTCGTCGTGGGCCGGCGGGGGCACGGGCAGCGGCCGGACGGTCCCGCGCGCGACACCGGAGGCGGCTGGGGCGGCTGTGGCGGCGGAGGCGGCCGTGGGGAGGGCGAGCAGGGCGGCCGGGAGCAGCGCGGCGGTGGTGGCGGTGACGGCGAGACGGCGGAGCGACATGGTGGGACTCCAGGGAGGTACGGGGAGGTGCGGGTCGAACGGGGCCGGTGTCATGTACCTGTGGCCCCTATCCCCCTCTAACGCGCCTCCGGCCCGCGCGTTGCGCTCCCCGCGGCGACTTTGCCCAGTCGGCCGCTCGCCCGGTAACGTAGGCTGCGATTGGTGACGGGCCGCTGGCCTGTGTCATCATCTGCACGCACCACCTCGCGCCAGCGCGGGGGTGCTGGAGGCTTCGCCTAGTCTGGTCTATGGCGCCGCACTGCTAATGCGGTTTGGGGTAACCCCCCATCCCGGGTTCAAATCCCGGAGCCTCCGCTCGCTTCGAAAGCCCCGTCCGCACTGCGGACGGGGCTTTTCGCGTTCCCGTTCCGTCTTGATCTCGCCGCGCGGAGGAGACGGCATTGAGAGGAGGCTGGAAACTCAACGGATGAAGGGGAGCCACAATGCCCACAACACCGAACACTCCAGAGAACACCCCCGAGCGCACCTCCGAGAGCATCCCAGGGCACATCGGGGACATCCCCATCCCGGACAGCCGGCTGGTCCGGGAGGCGACGGAACTGGTCCGGGACGCGACGGACGACCTGATCTACCACCACTCACGCCGGGTCTACCTCTTCGGCGCCCACCACGGCCGTACGCACGGCCTCGCCTACGATCCGGAGCTGCTGTACGTCGGGGCGCTCTTCCACGACCTGGGGCTGACGGAGAAGTTCCGGGCGTCGCAGCAGCGCTTCGAGATCGACGGCGCGGACGAGGCGCGCCGCTTCCTGACCGCCCACGGAATCCCGGAGGACCGCACCCGCCTGGTCTGGGAGGGCATCGCCCTGCACACGACCCCGGAGATCCCGCACCACATGGCTCCGGAGATCGCCCTGGTCACGGCCGGTGTGGAACTCGACGTCCTGGGCATCGGCTACGCCGACCTCCCCGAGGACGTACGCGAGGCGATCGTCGCCGCCCACCCCCGCCCCGACTTCAAGCGCCGCATCCTCCGCGCCTTCACCGACGGCATCGCCCACCGCCCCCAGACCACCTTCGGCAACGTGAAAGCCGACGTCCTGGCCCACTTCGTAGACGGCTACACCCGCCCCGACTTCGTCCGCGTCATCGAGGACTCCGCCTGGCCCGAGTAGCCGCCCCCAGAGACATTTCCCCAGGTCAGCGGCGGTGCGGGAATCGGATTTCGCCTCTCGGCGCAGGTCATGTAATGTTGTTCCCGCAACGCCGACCGGCCAGAAAAAACCGCCGGAAAGCCAAGCGCTCGTAGCTTAACGGATAGAGCATCTGACTACGGATCAGAAGGTTGCAGGTTCGAATCCTGCCGAGCGCACAGCAGGTCAAAGGC
>NZ_JBHVHQ010001253.1:0-463 GCF_042800135.1 Streptomyces sp. NPDC057654
GGCCCCGCCCCGTGCGGTCACCGCGTCCTCGTACGGTCCCGGCGTGCGGTCAGGTCCCGTCCGTGCCGTCCGCCCCCGGCCTGCCCCGCGGGCGTCCCGCGCTCGCCGACGCCGCCGCGTGGCAGGCGCCGCGGCCGTCGGCGCGGGCGACGACGCGGCCTGCCGCGATGCGGACGGCGGACTCGGTCCCGTCGCTGACGGCGGGCACGCCGGCCGCCGCGGCGAGCGTGCCGCGTTCGTCGTGGACGAGCTGGAGGCGCGGCCAGGCCGGCTCCGGGAAGGACTGGCGCAGGCCGCGGGAGAGTTCGGTGACGGTCAGTCGGGCGAGGGGACCCAGTTCGTCGGGGTCGCCCGTGACGAGGACGGCGGTGACCTGGTCGCCGGGGCCCGCCGCCCGTACGGCTTCCTCGGCGGCTTCGAGGCGGTGCAGGCCGAGCACCGCCACCACGCCGTCGCCCGCGAG
>NZ_JBHVHQ010001253.1:473-1790 GCF_042800135.1 Streptomyces sp. NPDC057654
GGCTCGCCGCGTACCGCGTCCACCGCGGGCGGCGGGGACCAGGGCGCGTCGGCGGGGCGGGGCCGCGGGGCGTACGGGAGGTGGGGCGGGGGCCAGGCGTCGGCGAGGTCGAGGGCGGCGAGGTGCTCGCAGGCGCTCACGGTGTTGAAGGGGTCGACGAAGCCGGGCGCGGCGGCGGCCAGCCGGCTCGCGCCGTGCAGCGTCGTCAGCACGCTCTCCGCCAGGCGCACCTGACGGCCCGCCGACGGGCGCAGCCGCTCCAGGGCCAGGCCGAGCAGAATCGCGTCGACCTTCATGAGCTGCGCGAACGGCAGCCGCGTCCGCTCGTCGGCGAGGATCGTCGGCATCAGCTCCGTCGCGATCCGGGCCCCCGACCCGTGCTGCTCCTCGGCGGCCAGGGGGAGCGGGGCCAGCCACGCGCGGGCGAACGCGCCCAGCGCCGCGCGGGCGGTACGGCCCGGCTCCGCGAGCGGGAGGGCGGGCGCGTGTTCGGCGAGGGCGGCCAGTACGGAGAAGTACAGGGCGCGCTTGCCGGGGAAGTTGGAGTACACCGCGCCCCGCGTCAGCCCGGCGCGCTCGGCGATCGAGTCGACCTTCGCATCGCGGAAACCGCGCTCCGCGAACTCCTCCCCGGCGGCGGCCAGCACCTTGGCCCGGTTCTGCTCCTGGAGCTGCGCCCTGCTCAGCCGGACCATCGCGCGTTCGTCCTCCTCGTCCCGCGTGCGTCGCGTCGCCGCGCGTACTGGCGTTGCTCCGCGTCCTCGTGCAAGATACCGTCACCATTCAGATGACGAGAACATATGAGTTCGGCATCTGAAATCCGGATCCGACCACTGCGAGGACTCCCGTGACCGACACCAGCCGCATCCCCGAAATCGACCTCACCGACCCCGAGGTGATACGCGACCCCTTCACCGTCTACGGGCGAGCCCGCGAGCGCTCCCCGCTGGCGCGGCTGCGTGCCCCCGGCATCGGCCCGATGTGGGCCGTCACCCGGTACGAGGCCGCCAAGGCGCTGCTGGCCGACCCCCGCTTCGAGATCAACGCCGGCAGCTTCCTCCAGCCCGACGTCCCCGAACACTGCCGCGCCTACATGCGCACCATGTCCGAACAGGACGGGCAGGAGCACTCCCGGCAACGCCGGCTGGTCTCGCCCGCGTTCACCGTGCGCCGCGCCTCCGAGTTCCGGCCGCGGATCGAACCGATCGTCGAGCGGCTGCTCGACGGCCTGCCGGAGCGCGCCGAGGACGGCTCCGTGGATCTGCTGCGGCACTTCACCCGGCCGCTCCCCATCGACGTCATCTGCGAAGCCGTCGG
>NZ_JBHVHQ010001254.1:0-1785 GCF_042800135.1 Streptomyces sp. NPDC057654
CGCGGCGGCGGGCAGGGCGGCGGGCACGGGAGGGGCATCGCCGGGCCGTCGTCGGGTCGTACGAAGGCGACCGCCGGGCCATCGCGGGGCCATCGCGGGGCCGCTCGAAGGCGACCGCCGCGCCGTCGCCGGAGTGTCACAGGGCCGTACGAAAGGGGCCGCCGGACCGTACGAAAGCGACGTTCCGCCCGTACGTGCCCAGGCGTTCCGTACGGGGTGAGGCGTTCCGGATGTGGTGGAGACACGGCGAAGCGCACCCGGGTTCGCAACCGGGGCTTCGGCCAGGAAGAATCGGGATGCGTACCCCGAGACAATTCGCGGTGAGACGCTGCACGGGGCTGGAACCCTTCGAGCCCCACGGGGAGGTGGCAGGCCAGTGGTGGAGCAGCTGACGCAGCACGACCCGAGGCGGATCGGCCCGTTCGAGGTGCTCGGCCGACTCGGCGCCGGTGGCATGGGGCTGGTCTATCTCGCCCGCTCGGCCTCGGGCCGGCGGGTCGCGATCAAGACGGTGCGGACCGAGCTGGCCGAGGACCAGCTGTTCCGCGTCCGGTTCACACGCGAGGTGGAGGCCGCCCGCGCCGTCAGCGGCTTCTACACCGCGGCCGTCGTCGACGCCGACCCGCGTGCCGCCGTGCCGTGGCTCGCCACCGCGTATGTGCCCGCGCCCTCTCTTGAGGAAATAATCAACGAGTGCGGCCCCCTCCCTGCCCAGGCGGTGCGCTGGCTGGCGGCCGGCATCGCGGAGGCCCTCCAGTCCATCCACGGTGCCGGACTGGTGCACCGGGACCTCAAGCCGTCGAACGTGCTCGTCGTCGAGGACGGCCCGCGCGTCATCGACTTCGGCATCGCGAGCGGAGTCTCCAACACCCGGCTGACCATGACGAACGTCGCCGTCGGCACCCCGGCCTACATGTCGCCCGAGCAGGCTCGTGACTCGCGCAGCGTGACGGGCGCCAGTGACATCTTCTCGCTCGGCTCGACCCTGGTCTTCGCGGCCACCGGCCATGCGCCGTTCCATGGCGCGAACCCGGTCGAGACCGTTTTCATGCTGCTGCGCGAGGGCCCCGACCTGGGCGGACTGCCGGACGAACTCCGTCCGCTGCTCGAATCTTGTATGCAGATGTCCGCCGACCAGCGGCCGAGCCCCGCCGACCTCCAGTCGCAGCTCGCGCCGCATCTCTTCGCCTCCGAGGCCGACGACAGCGGCACGGCGTCGGCCTGGCTGCCGGACAGCGCGGTCACAATGATCGAGGAGCGGCGGGGCGGCCGGTCCGGCGCGGGATCCGGGAGCAGGGGCGCGCGCGGGGGCGGCAGCCGGCCGGCCACACCACCGCGGGCCACGCCGCCGCGCCCGGCACAGCCTCCCGCCTCCGCGGCCTCGTTCGCGCAGCCGTCCTCCGGGCCCGCGCCGCAGTCCGCCCCCATGCCGCGGTCCGCGTCCGGGGCGATGCCGCCGTACGAGCAGCCGCCCGCGTACCAGCCCTCGGCGACCGGCGGGCCGCCGCCCGAGCAGGGACAGGGGTTCCTCTCCGGCCACGGATCGGGCCCGAACCCTTCGCACGTACCGGCGTCCTCCCACGTACCGGCGTCCTCCCACGTACCGGCGTCCTCCCACGCGCCACCCCCTGCCCACGCCCCGGGTCCGGCCCACGCCTCCGGGCACGGCGCGGACCCCCACACCGGACATCCGGCGGGCGGCGGGCCCGTCGGCGTGGGCGACTGGGAAAGCGCCTATCAGGGCGGTGACGAGCTCGGCGGGCCCGACCGGCACCGGGCCGCGCC
>NZ_JBHVHQ010001255.1:0-1783 GCF_042800135.1 Streptomyces sp. NPDC057654
GGCCCGACCAGGGCCAAGCGGGGAGCGTCCGGCCGGGACGGTCTGCGGTGCTGGGCATCAGGGGGCAGCGGAAGATCTGTCTGGTCACGCTCAGTCGTCCAGCTCCCGGGCGAATATCGCGAATTCAGCCTGAGTCTCGGCGATGATCGTCCGGGCAGGGCAACGCCGGGTTGTCGCGTGACGCCCGGCGAGTTCGGCCAGAGTCGCGTCCGGTCTTGCCTCGCATTCTACGTACAGAGCAGCTTCCTTGGGATCGAACGCGTCAGCCAGTATCCACAAGATGTCGGAGAGGTCTTCCTGCCACTACTGCTTCTCCGAACTGGGAAGTTGGCGCTCATTCACCGTAGACCGATACTGGACCTATGACCGGACCTCAGAGGCCGATGACGACACAGGATGTCCATACACTCGTCAATGCTGCGCTCGCAGACCCCTCAGTCGATCTCGCCGTTCCGCTCGGGCTCTCTCTCATGCTTCGCGAGGGTCTGCGAACCACGGTTCTCTCGACGCTCTCCCGCGGGGACTATCACCCTGCCGTGGGCGACGTGCCCGGAACTATGACCTACCGGGACGGTGGCCAAGTCCGCGTTGTCACACTTTCCCCAGATTCCGAGCTGCTCCTGTCGGCCTATCTAAACCGATGAACCCGGCTGAAGCCCGCGGCGGGTGAGGTCAAGACCTGATATCAGCAGCCAGCTCTCGACACCCTCAAGTCAGCCCCTCTGTTCGCGCCGTTGAACTCAACGGCGCGAGTGAAGAGGCCTGGCCTAGGCTTGGCCGCCACGTTTCTCCTGGCTCGTCGTGCGAGGATGCTCAGCAGATCACCTCTAATGGGGCAATCGCCGAGAGGGCGCTCTAACGTTGGCTGTGCGCACAGTGACTTGGCCGAACGTGGGAATGTCCGTCACCGGGCGTCGCGCTTCCTCCCCTTGACGGTCTCCGTCTGCGACGGCGGGGGGTCAGGCACGATCGGGCCAGGCGAAGCCGAGCTCTTCGGCGCGTTCGCGGTTGCCGCCGCACACCTGACTGTAGGTCGTCGGGTCTTCTTCGGCCAGCCGGTGCAGGGCGGCGGCCGCCTGTGTTTCAGGCGGGGTGCCGTCGTCCGGTACGACCCAGCGGAAGTGGAGGGGAATGCCGTCCGGTTTCCCCGAGCCGAGTCCCGGCGCGTGGTCGAAGGTCACCACGGTGGTGTCCGGGTCGTCGAAGCCGCTGCTGATCCAGCCCCGTTTCGCGTCCCACCGGCTCAGCAGGTCTGGCCGCTCCACCAGTCCGGCTTTGATCAGACGGGCCGTGGTGCGGGCCGTCCAGGACCAGGAGCGATCGGCCTCGGCACGGGCGATCTCGATGTCATAGGCCACGGCGTCGAACCGGCGGGCCGCCAGGCCGGGGGCGGGCTCGAGGGATGCCGACCCGGTGGACGGCCGCCGCCAGTTCTCCCACACCACCTGGTCTCCGTCGCGCCGGATGGTGACGTAGAGCGCTCCGCAGCATCCCTCGGTGCAGTAGGCCTCCGCGAGCTGTACCTCGTGGGGCTGCGGGGCGGCCCGGAGACGGCCGTCGTCCAGCAGGAATTCGGGGCTGTTGGCCCGGCCGCGCGCGAAGAGCGCCGGGACCACGGGACGCCCGCCGAGCAGGATACGGGTCTCGACGGGTTCCCGGTCCACGGGATCGCCCGCCACCACCTCGACGCGCAGGCCGCCGGGCGCCGCCGGGCGGCCGAAGGGCCGCCGACCGGTGCGCCGGATCCACCTGGCCCGCAGCCGCTGGCCCGCATCGACCGCTT
>NZ_JBHVHQ010001256.1:0-1774 GCF_042800135.1 Streptomyces sp. NPDC057654
GCCCTGGAGGCACCCACATGGCAACACCCCTCACCGCGGACGTCCTGGTCGCCGCCCTGAAGGCCGAAGGCGTACGCGTCGTCGAGCACTCCGGCTGGCGCACCCACAACCGCAACCACAAGGGCCCCTGGGGCCCGGTCAACGGCGTGATCATTCACCACACCGTCACCAGCGGCACCGAGTCCTCCGTGGAGATGTGCTTCAACGGCTATGACGAGCTGCCCGGCCCGCTGTGCCACGGCGTCATCGCCAAGGACGGCACCGTGCACCTCGTCGGCAACGGCCGCGCCAACCACGCGGGCAAGGGCGACGGCTCCGTCCTGAACGCCGTCATCCGCGAGAGCGCCCTGCCCCGTCCGACCGTCAACGACACCGACGGGAACACCCGCTTCTACGGCTTCGAGTGCGTCAACCTCGGCGACGGCGCCGACCCCTGGCCGGCCGCCCAGCTCGCGGCCATCGAGCGGGTCTCCGCCGCCGTCTGCCGCGCGCACGGCTGGAGTTCGGCCAGCGTCATCGGCCACAAGGAGTGGACCAACAACAAGATCGACCCGCGCGGCTTCAGCATGGCCGACATGCGCTCGCGCGTCGCCGGCCGCCTCAAGGGCGAGCCCTCCGGCGGCGACGGCTCCGCGGAGCCGGACACCTACACCGTGCGGCCCGGCGACACCCTCTCCTCCATCGCCGCCGCGTTCCACACCACCGTCGAGATCCTGATGGCCCTCAACGGCATCACCGACCCGAACCGCATCCAGGCCGGGCAGACCCTGAAGATCCCCGGCGCCGACACCCCGCGCTACGCGCCCTTCCCCGGCGAGGACTTCTTCCGGAGCTCCCCCCGATCGCCGCTGATCACCGCCATGGGCCGCCGCCTGGTCGCCGAGGGCTGCTCCGCGTACGAGGACGGGCCCGGCCCGCAGTGGTCCGCCGCCGACCGGGAGTCCTTCCGCAAGTGGCAGCGCAAGCTCGGCGACGCCCCCGAGTTCTGCGACGGGTGGCCGGGCCGCAGGCAGTGGGACGCGCTGAAGGTCCCGTACACCGCCTGAGCCACCCGATGGCCCCCACAGTTCCGCTGATTCACCGAACCGCAGACCCCAAGGACCTACCTATGTCCGAAGCCGCCAAGCGCACCCTGCGCACCGTCCTGCAGACCGCCGTCGGTCTCGCCCTCGCGCTGCCCGCCATCGTCGACGCGGCGGGTCTCCCGGCCAGCCTGCCCTGGGTCGCCGGGGCGCTCGCCGTGGCCGGCGGGCTGGCCCGGGTGATGGCACTGCCCGCCGTCCAGGCCCTGCTCCCGGGCTGGCTGCGCACCTCCCCCGAGAGCGCGCCTGCCGTATCCGCCGCGCCCGCTGAAACCGCCGCACCCGCCGTACTCGGCACGTCCGCCGAAAGCGACGACCGGGGGCGCGCGTGAACGACCCCGCTCCCTATGACACGGCCGCGGTCGCTCTCGAACTGGAGCGGCTGCGCGGCTCGATGGAGGCGGGCTTCACCCGGGTCGACGGCTCGCTGGCGCTGCTGGTCCAGCGCAGCGACCAGAGCGACCGGCAGCTGTCGGACCACGAGGCACGCCTCGACGCCCTGGAGCGTGCCCGCTGGCCCCTGGCCAGCATCGCCACGCTGACCGCGGTGGTCGGGCTCGCCCTGCCCATCTGGCAACTGGCGTCGCGCTGACCGGACCGGCCGCCCCGGCCCTCCGGCGAAGCCGCCCGGCGGGGCGAACCACCCGGTTCGCCCCGCCGGCCCGGAGCCGTCGGCGGCGCACGTCACCGGA
>NZ_JBHVHQ010001257.1:0-1773 GCF_042800135.1 Streptomyces sp. NPDC057654
GCTGCCGCCGATCCACTCGTGCACGCGCCGCTCGGCGCGGTCCAGCGCCGCCTCCTCGGCGTACACCTCGTACAGATACCACTCGTCGGGGCCGGCGTCGTGCTCCAGCTCATACAGCAGCAGGCTGCTGCCGTCGGCGAGCAGGAAGATATGCCGGTACGTGTTGCACCGCAGCGGCCGGGGCAGCTCGTTGCGCTGCCGGTACGAGCGGAGCTCGGCCTGGTGCATCAGCGCCGTGCCGAGCCGCTCCAGCATCGGCTCGTCGATCTCGAACCCGTTCTGGGCACGGGCCAGCAGCTCCGACAGCTGTCCCGCGGGCGCCCCGCACCCGCCGCCCTCACCCACTCGCGAGCTCTCCATGAATCCGCACCTCCCGGCTCTCGCCGAACCCGCCCCGCACAGTTGGTCCCGCGCACTTACCGTAGCGGCGCGAACACGCACCACGGACCAGATTCGGCCGAAGTGCCTCCGTATCCACGTCACTTCGGCCTCGCGCGCGTACTGCGTTCGCACGTCAGAAGGGGTACGGGGGGCGCGTGGGGGCGCGTCGGCCGGATTCCGGGCGCTGCCGCCCGCCCACGAGCGCCGCCGCCCGCCCAGCACGCGGGCCGCGCACTCCGCCACACAGCGCGCCGCACTATTCCTCATGGTTTCGTGGCCTACATGACCAATGAGCCGGTCCGCACCCCGGACCTGTCGGACCGCCCGTACCGCCTGACCGCCGAGCGCACCATGGCCGCACGGCCGGAGACGCTCTACCGCGCCTGGACCGTCGGCTTCGACAGCTGGTTCGCGGCCCCCGGTTCGGTGCTGATGCCGGCGGCCGAGGTGAACACGCCGTTCTTCTTCGAGACCGAGTTCCGATTCGAATCCCAGGAACGGGCGCGCCGCCACCCCCACTACGGGCGCTTCCTGCGGCTGGAGCGGCCCGAACTCGTCGAACTGACCTGGGTCACCGGCGCCGGCGGCACCGAGGGCGCCGAGACCGTCGTGACGGTGGAGCTGACCCCGCACGGCAGCGGCACCCACCTGCGGCTCACCCACGCGGGCTTCCCCCACGACAAGGCACGCGACCGGACGGCGGACGCCTGGCCGATGGTCCTGGAGCAGCTGGACCGGCTCACGTCGCAGTGACGTGCTGGAAGTGGGCCATCAGGGGCTCGAACCCTGAACCAATGGATTAAAAGTCCACTGCTCTGCCAATTGAGCTAATGGCCCGCACCCCGCAGCATAGCCCGGCGGTGCGCGGAGTCCCGAGCGGTATCCCCGCGATCCGCCGCCGAAGGTCGACATCGCGGCCGGAATTTCCGGTGCGTGGACGGGCAACACACAGGGCCCGTATGGCACTTCAGTACCGTACGGGCCCTGCGGTCACTCAGTTGTCAGCTGTTTCAGCCGTTGTTCAGCTGTTGTACCGACCGCTGTGTCAGCCGTTGCGCTTCCAGCGCGGCTTGTCGTCGCGGCGGCCGAAGGAGCCGGTGCTGGTGGCGCCGCGGTGGCCGGAAGTGCGGCCCTGGGGGCGGTCGCCGCCGGAGCGGAAGCCGCCGCCCGAGGAGGGGCGCTCGTCGCGGCGGTCGCGGTTGTACGGACGGTCGCCGCCGCCGGAGCGGAAGCCGCCGGACGGACGGTCGTCGCGCCGGAAGCCGCCGGAGGACGGACGGTCGTCACGGCGGTAGCCGCCGCCGGACGGGCGGTCGTCACGGTTGAAGGAGCGCGCCGGACGGTCCCGGTCGCCACCACGGTTGAAGCCACCGCCCGAGCGGTCGTCACGAC
>NZ_JBHVHQ010001258.1:0-1773 GCF_042800135.1 Streptomyces sp. NPDC057654
GCTGCCGGGCCCGTGGTGTGTCATGGGTACCTGCGGGGCCTGCACACGGCAGGCGGTCCCCCGCAGCAGACCTGAGAGCGCGGGGAGAAGCCAAGAGCATGGAAAAGCCGGACAAGCCCAAGGTCGTCCTGGGAGTGGGCGGCGGCATCGCCGCCTACAAGGCGTGCGAGCTGCTGCGCCGCCTCACCGAGTCGGGCCACGCGGTACGGGTGGTGCCGACCGCCTCGGCGCTGCACTTCGTCGGCGAGGCCACCTGGTCGGGGCTGTCCGGCAACCCCGTCTCCACCGAGGTGTGGGACGCGGTCCACGAGGTGCCGCACGTACGGATCGGGCAGGGCGCGGACCTCGTGGTCGTCGCCCCCGCCACCGCCGACCTGCTCGCCAAGGCCGCCCACGGCCTCGCCGACGACCTGCTGACCAACACGCTCCTCACCGCCCGCTGCCCGGTCGTCTTCGCGCCCGCCATGCACACCGAGATGTGGGAGCACCCGGCCACCCAGGAGAACGTCGCCACGCTGCGTCGCCGCGGCGCCCTCGTCATCGAGCCCGCCGTGGGCCGGCTCACCGGCGTCGACACCGGCAAGGGCCGCCTCCCCGACCCCGCGGAGATCTTCGAGGTGTGCCGCGGCGTCCTGGCCCGCGGCCCGGAGGCCGCGCGCGCCGATCTCGCGGGCCGCCATGTGGTCGTCTCGGCAGGCGGAACCCGCGAGCCGCTGGATCCGGTCCGCTTCCTCGGCAACCGCTCCTCCGGCAAGCAGGGGTACGCCCTCGCCCGTACGGCCGTGGCGCGTGGCGCGCGGGTGACGCTCATCGCCGCCAATTCGGGGCTGCCGGACCCGGCCGGGGCCGATGTGGTGCGGGTGGGCACGGCCGTCGAGCTGCGGGAGGCGGTGCTGGAGGCCGCTGGGGACGCTGATGCAGTAGTGATGGCCGCCGCGGTAGCCGATTTTCGGCCAGTTCAGTACGCCCAGGGGAAGATTAAAAAGAAGGACGGGCAGGAGCCGGCCCCTGTCGATCTCACCCGCAATCCAGACATTCTGGCGGAGATCTCCGCGTCCCGGGCGCGTCCGGGACAGATCATCGTCGGATTCGCCGCCGAAACCGACGACGTCCTGGCGAATGGCCGCGCGAAACTCGCCCGAAAGGGCTGTGACCTGCTGGTTGTCAACGAAGTCGGGGAACGCCGCACTTTCGGCTCCGAAGAGAACGAGGCCGTGGTGCTCGCCGCCGACGGAACCGAGACTTCCGTTCCGTACGGGCCCAAGGAGGCGCTGGCCGACACGGTGTGGAGCCTGGTCGCGCCCCGATTGGCGTGAGCCGGTCGAGCGCCGTTCGAGGGTGTCGCAGGTCACGACGTTCCCATAGACCGAGACGCGATGCCCAGCTCAGGAGAAGGCCGGATAAACTGGCCCCGGATCGGCGTCGGGCGCAGCCCCCGACCGGTCCGTCAATGATCAGCCAGCAGCCGCTGCAACCCCAGGGAGCGATGTGTCCCGCCGCCTGTTCACCTCGGAGTCCGTGACCGAGGGTCACCCCGACAAGATCGCTGACCAGATCAGCGACACGATCCTCGACGCTCTCCTCAAGGAGGACCCGTCATCGCGGGTCGCCGTTGAGACGTTGATCACCACCGGCCAGGTACACGTGGCAGGTGAGGTGACGACGAAGGCATACGCGCCGATCGCCACGCTCGTGCGCAACAAGATCCTCGACATCGGCTACGACTCCTCGAAGAAGGGCTTCGACGGCGCCTCCTGCGGCGTGTCCGTATCC
>NZ_JBHVHQ010001259.1:0-1772 GCF_042800135.1 Streptomyces sp. NPDC057654
ACCGTGCTCCGTGTCCTCTACCTGGTCTTCAACGAGGGCTACTCCGGCGACGTCGACCTCGCCGCCGAGGCCGTCCGGCTCACCCGGCAGCTCTCGGCCGCCGTAGACCACCCCGAAGCGACGGGCCTGCTGGCTCTGATGCTGCTGCACCACGCCCGCCGTCCGGCCCGGACCGCGCCGGACGGCGGCCTGGTGCCGCTCGCCGAGCAGGACCGCGGCCGGTGGGACACCGCCGCGATCGCCGAGGGCGTCGCGATCCTGCAAGCGGCCCTCGCCCGCGACCGGCTCGGCGAATACCAGGCCCAGGCCGCCATCGCGGCGCTCCACGCCGACGCGCCCACCGCCGAGGAGACCGACTGGGTGCAGATCGTCGAGTGGTACGACGAGCTGGCGCGCCTCACCGACAGCCCGCTCGTCCGCCTCAATCGCGCGGTCGCGGTGGGCGAGGCCGACGGCCCGCGCGCCGGTCTCACGGCCCTCGCCGCGCTGGACGGCTCGCTCCCGCGGTACGCCGCCGTGGCCGCGTACCTCCACGAACGCGACGGCGACCCGGCGACGGCGGCGCGCCTCTACGCGGAAGCCGCCGCCAAGGCCCCCAACCTCGCCGAACGCGACCATCTGACCCGCCAGGCCGCCCGCCTCAACACCGACGGCCGCCGCTGAGGGCGCCCCCAGCATCCGGTTCACAACCGCACAAGCGTTCAACGTGTTCACGCTCCCCCGTCCCCGCGCGCCTTCCGCCCGTGGGATGGGTGGTGCTTGATGGAGAGGAAACCCCCTCAGAACACGGTCTGCCGGGCGGATACGCACGGTGTGGCACAGGGCCGTGAAACAGGGAAAGGAGGTTTCCCACCGATGTACAAAAGCGTGTACGAACACGAACCGCCGCCCCTTTCCGCGCCCGTGACGGCCAATGGGGGGCGGCTGGCCGGCCGATTACTGAGCATCCTCAAAGCCGTCCGGGCGTGCGGCGAAACCGCCACGCTCACCCAGGTCGTCCAGCTCACCGGACTGGCCAAGACCACCGTCCACCGACTGCTGGCGGATTTGCAGGAGCTGGACATGGTGAGCCGGAACGGCGAGTGCTACCGACTGGGAACAGCGGTACGGGAACTGGCCGTATCCAGGGAGGAACAGCACACCAGATACCTCAGGTATGCGCTCAAACCGCTGCTGCTCCCCTTGTACGAGAAGACGCGGTACGTAGTCGGTCTCGGCGTGCAGCACAGGAACACCGTGCGCTTCATCGAGCTCATCTACAGCGAGCAGTACAGCCCCATGATCGGGCGGCTCGAAAAGCCGGTGCCACTGCTGGAGAGCGCCGCGGGAAAAGCCCTGCTGGCCTATCCCCCGGTGCAGTACGCACCGGGCCCCGGCCGGCGGGGCGGCGCCGAAACGCTCGCCGCGAAGTCGAGCCTCGGCACCGAGCTGGCCCGCATCCGCAGCCGCGGCATCGCCCTCGACGAACGCGACGCGCGGCTGGGCCTGTCCGCCGCGGCCACGCCCCTGTTCGGCCCGCGCGGGCAGCCGCTGGCGGCGCTCAGCATCGGCGCGGCCCCCGAAGTGTTCGACCTCGCGCGGGGATGCGCGCTGCTGCGGAACGCCGGACCGCACGCCCGCCGCATCCTCCAGCGGACACCGGTCGCCACCGGGTACCCGTGGGCGGGCAGCGGCTGAGACGGCGCCCATACCCGTACGGCCGCGGGGCCCGTACGACCGCCCGCGCCACCCGCACCACCCGCACCACCCGCGCGAGCAAGGCGGGCCGGCCC
>NZ_JBHVHQ010001260.1:0-1770 GCF_042800135.1 Streptomyces sp. NPDC057654
GCGCTCCTGCGCCTCCGCCTCGGCCCGGATGATCAGCGCCTGGCGCTCCCGCTCGGCCTCCTCGACCGTACGGAGCTTCTTGATCTCCTCCTCCTGGGCGGCGACGGTCTTCTCGACCGCGATCCGCTCCCGGACGACGTCGGCGATCTCCCGCTTCTCGGCCTCGACCTCCTTGTCGGCGGCGATGCGGCGCAGCTGCGTCTCCCGCTCGCGGGCGATGACCTCCAGCAGCCGGTCCTTCTCGATGCGCTCGTTCTCGATGGCGATGACGCGCTCGCGGTTCTTCTGCGCCACGGCGACCTCGCGGTCGCGGTTCTCGCCCTGGATGCCGAGCGCTTCCTCCGTCTTGATGTGCGCGCTGTGCGACCGCAGCCGCTCCTCGGCCTGCACGCGCGCCGTCTCGGCCTCTTCCTTGGCCCGTACGGTCTCGATCTCGCGGGTCTGCTTGACCTCGGCCTCCGCCTGGCGGCGCTCCAGCTCCAGGACCGCCTCGCGGGCCTCGACGTTCTGCCGGGTGATCTCCTTCTCCTCCGTGCGCTGGTACTCGTTGGTGCGCACGTGCTCGATCGCCGTCAGCTCGGTGATCTTGCGGATGCCCTGGGCGTCCAGGATGTTCGCGGAGTCGAGCTGCGCCATCGGCGTCTGCTCAAGGAAGTCGATCGCGGCGTCTTCGAGGTGGTAACCGTTGAGGTCGGTGCCGATGACCGCGATGATGCGGTCCCGGAACTCCTCGCGCTTGGTGTAGAGGTCGACGAAGTCCAGCTGCTTGCCGACCGTCTTGAGCGCCTCGGAGAACTTCGCCGCGAAGAACTCCTGGAGCGTGCGCGGGTCGCTGGCGCGCTGGGTGCCGATGGCCTGGGCCACCTTGACGACGTCCTCGACGGTCTTGTTGACGCGCACGAAGAAATTGATGTGGATGTCGGCGCGGATGTTGTCCTGGCAGATCAGGCCCTCGCGGCCGGTGCGCCGGATCTCGATGGTCTTCACCGAGATGTCCATGTACTCGGCCTTGTGCAGCACCGGCAGCACCACGGCGCCGGTGAAGGTGACGTCGACCCGTTTCGTCTTGGAGATGATCAGCGCCCTGCCCTGCTCGACCTTGCGGAACAGGCGGCTGACGGTGAACAGCACCCCGAGGGCGACGAGCAGCAGGACGGCGACGAGCACGCCGATCCCTATGGCGGTGGTATCCATGGCGGAACCTCTGTCGAATCAGTTGCGGTAAAGGAAAGTCTGTGAGGACGGACCGGGCCGGGCCGGTCAGTAGGCCGGACTGCCGGGGTCGAGCGCCGTGCCGAACGGCGCTTCGAAGGCCCCGACGCGGAAGAACTCGCCCTCGGCGTCGTAGTCGAAGATCAGCGCCGTCGCGCCCGCGGCGAGCCCGGTCTCGTCCGTGCGCACCTGGATGATCGCGGTGGAGCCGTCCTCGGCGGCCACCTCGGCCTGCCCGAATCGGCTGTCCACCCGGCCGGTGCGCACCACGCAGATCCGGCCGACGAAGTCCAGGCGCGAGGGCGGCCGTTCGTCGGGGAAGAGGCGGCGCAGCGGCCGTACGAGCACCCAGGTCACGGCCCAGGAGCCCACGGCGGCGGCGACCAGGACGCCCGCGCCGAGGAGCGTACGCGTCAGCCCCTCGGCGTCGGTCTTCTCCAGCAGGACCGTTCCGGCAAGGGACAGGAACCAGGCGAAGGCGGTCAGCAGCGACAGGACGACGGTGATCGGCACGCCGCCGAGTCCGACGGCGGCGACGAAGCCGGTGAGTCCGCCGGG
>NZ_JBHVHQ010001261.1:0-1769 GCF_042800135.1 Streptomyces sp. NPDC057654
GGTCGCGCCGCCCCCGGCAGCGGCTACTGCTGGTAGGCGGTGATCAGCTGGCGGACTTTGTTCTTGCCGATGCATCCGCCTTCGTGGCGGTGGGCGCTGGGCGGGGCGCCGTTGCGGCCGCGCAGGTGCGACCAGAACTTCGGGCCTTCCCACGGGCACAGGAGGCAGGAGAGGTACCAGTGGTTGTCGGAGCCGGGGAATCCGGTGAGGACGGCCCGCCAGTGGTGGGCCGCGAGGCCCTCGAACGCTGTGATCGCGCTCTTGATGTTGCGGGTCGTCGCGGGCATCCGCGGGTGCAGGAGGGGCACTGGGCCGCACAGGGGCGTGGGTGCCTCGGCACGTGCCTGGTCCAGCGGAATGGCTGTGATGCGGCCGACGGCGTACTCCGCTGCGAGGTAGGCGGCGGCCATATCGATGCCCGCCTGTCCCTTGGGCGGGCGGCGGAGGTTGTGCTCCCCCTCGCTGGAGTCGACGAACCATTCGCGGTGCCAGCGGTGGGCGCGTCCGATGACCTGGTCTTTGCCGATGATCACGGGGTAGCGGCACGCGGTGTCGGGGTCGCCGATGCGGTACGGAAGGGCAGTCTGGAGGGTCTGCGCGGTTACGGTGGTGCCTGTTCTGGTGAGAGAGGGCCCGCCCCGGTGCACTCGGCCGCCGGGGCGGGCGGGGCGTTACGCGGTGGCGGCCGTCGGGCCCGGTCGCATCTCGTCGGCGCTCTTCCGGCCGGTGACCTCGTCGTAGGGGAAGCGCCATGTCCGGTCCGAGTGGGTCATGTCGGCGGCGTGGACGACCTTCTTGCCGATGCCGGTGTGCAGGTGCGGGGTGGTCAGGCTCTTGGCGTTGACCCGCAGGACTTCCCACCACTGCCCGTGCGCCTGGACGTAGTCACCGCGCCGGAAGTCCGCCTTCGTCCAGACGTTGAAGCCGTTGGCTTCGGCCTCTTTGATCACGTCCTGCCAGTAGGCGATTTCCTCGGTGAGCTCCTGGTGGCGTAGCTCCAGCTCCTGGCAGACCTCGGGGTATCGGCTGTCCTGCGGGGAGCCGTAGGTGGCCTCGTCGTGCTGGCGCCGCTCCACTGCCCGGAGTTCGGCGTGGAGCTTGTCGATCCGGCGCAGAGTGCGGCCGGGGTCCTTGCGGAAGGCTTCGTATCCGGCGGCGGCCTTCTCCCGGTCGGCCCAGTACCCGGCCTTGTCCTGCTCCGCGATGCTGGTCCGCATGGCGTTGTCGATGCGCTCGTGATCGCGGCGGGCGCGGCGCTCGGAGTGGTGCCCCACCAAGATGGGCTGGCCCATGGGGATGCCGTCGGCGACCTCGTGTCCGCGCCGCCATGCGGACTCGGACCTTGTAGCGGCGTTGTCCGCGTACTGGCCGAAGCGTTCGGCGCGGCCTTCGGCCCGCTCGACGCGGTCTTGTTCGGCCTCGGCGAAGGTGCGGCGGTCGGTCTCATCGATGGTGACGGAGACCTCGAAGCCTTCGGCGCGGAGGCGGTCGGCGAGTGCCTCCAGCATGGGGCGGGAGGTGCGCTTGTCGCGGCTGTAGGGCAGGTACCAGCACCCGAGGGTGCCCGACCACTTGGCGAGCGTGGTGTAGCCGGATGCGTAGTGCCGGGTACGGAGGACTTCCTTCGAGCCGTCGTTGCGGCTCGTGCCCTCGATGAGGGTTCCTTCGCGGCGGGAATGTGTGATCTCTATGGCCACTGAACTGTCTTTTCTGGTGAGAGAGTTCGTTCCGGTCGAAGACCGGAGCGTTGCTTTGAAGCGGGCCTGCGC
>NZ_JBHVHQ010001262.1:0-1766 GCF_042800135.1 Streptomyces sp. NPDC057654
TCATCGACGTGAGCCAGGCGGTCGGGTGGTTCCCGGTGGACGCGGGCGCCTACGACTACACGGCGGCGGTCTGCTACAAGTGGCTGCTCTGCCCGCGCGGCACCGCCTTCCTCACCACCCCCGGCGACCCTGCCGACCCCGCCGTGACCCCGCTCACGCCGTCCTTCGCGGGCTGGGTCTCCGGCGAGAAGCCCTGGGACAGCTGCTACGGGCCCGTCGAGGAACTCGCCCGCTCCGCCCGCCGCTTCGACGAGAGCCCCAGCCTCTACTCGTACGTCGCCGCCCGGCACTCGCTCGCCCTCATCGAGGACCTGGGCGTCGACGCCATCGGCGCCCACGACCGCGCCCTCGCCGACCGCTTCCGCCACGGCCTCGCCGACCTCGGCCACACGCCCGTACCCGCCGAGGGCTCGGCCATCGTCTCCGTCCCCGCCCTCGGCCACCAGGCGCCCCGCCTCGCCGCCCAGGGCATCCAGCTCTCCAACCGCGCCGGAAACCTCCGCGCCGCCTTCCACCTCTACAACACCGAGGCCGACGTCGACCGGCTCCTGGACGTGGCCGGAACGGCTGAGCGGGTACGGACGCAGTGATCGCCGAACCCGGCCGGTCACCGCTGACGCCCACGAGGAGAGCCACCATGCAGTACCCACGCACTGAGCGGGACCACGCCGCTTCCCCCGACCGCATCCTTGAGGTCGGGCTGGGCTTCCAGGCGGCGAAGGTCCTGCTCAGCGCGGTCCGCCTCGATCTGTTCACGGTGCTGGCCGAGCGCCCCATGCCGTACGAGGAGCTGCGCGCCCGGCTCGACCTGCACCCGCGCTCCGCCCGCGACTTCCTGGACGCGCTCGTGGCGCTCGGCATGCTGCACCGTACCGGCGGCGACCTCGCCGACGGCGTCCCGGACGGACTGGATGGACCAGACGACCCGGAAGGTCCGGGGGGCGACTGCGGCACGTACGCCAACACGCCCTCCACCGCCCGCTATCTGGACCGCGGCCGGTCCACCTACATCGGCGGCTTCCTGGAGATGGCCGACAACCGCCTGTACGACTTCTGGGGCGGCCTCGCCGAAGCGCTGCGCACCGGAGAGCCGCAGAACGAGGTCAAGAAGAGCCGGGACGGCGGCGACCTCTTCGACTCGCTCTACGAGGAGCCCGCCCGGCTCACGGAGTTCCAGCAGGCCATGACCGGCCTCTCCGCCCGCTCCGCGCACGCCCTCGCCGAAGCCTTCGACTGGTCCGGACACCGCACCGTCGCCGACATCGGCTGCGCCGAGGGCGCGCTGCTCACCCATCTGCTGCGCGAACGGCCCCACCTGGAGGGCATCGGCTTCGACCTGCCGGCCGTCGCCGGGAACTTCCACGGCCTCCTGGAGCGAAGCGGCCTCGCCGACCGCCTCTCCTTCACCGGCGGCGACTTCCTCACCGGGCCGCTGCCCACCGCCGACGTGCTGATACTCGGCCACGTCCTGCACGACTGGGACCTGCCCACCAAGCGCATGCTGCTCCGCAAGGCGTACGAGGCGCTGCCCGAGGGCGGGGCCGTCATCGTCTGCGAGGCGCTGATCGACGACGACCGGCGGGAGAACGCGACCGGGCTGCTGACGAGCCTCAACATGCTCATAGAGACCACGGGCGGCTTCGACTTCACCGGCGCGGACTGCCGGCGCTGGCTGGCCGGGGCAGGGTTCGGGGACAACTGGGTGCGCCGGCTGACGGGGACCCAGTCGATGGCGGTCGGCGTCAAATGACCGCACGCCCGTGGGC
>NZ_JBHVHQ010001263.1:0-1765 GCF_042800135.1 Streptomyces sp. NPDC057654
CCGTCGCCGGGGGCCGCGCGCGCCTGCTCCTTGACCGCTTTCACTACCTCTCCGGCCGCCGGGCCGCCGGACCGCGCGCCGGTCAGGTCGATGCCGTCCAGCCGGAGCCGGACCGGGTGCACGCTGGTGAACCAGCCCACCGTGCGGGAGAGATCCGTGTCTTCCGCGTCTTCCGCGTTGCCCGCGGCGTCCACGAACGGCTCGCGGCCGTGGCCTTCGATGTCCACCAGGAGCGGGGCTTCCGTGGTCCGCCGCCACTGCGCGACGGCTGCCGCCAGCGCCGCCAGCAGCACCTCGTGGACTCCGCAGTGGAACGCCGCCGGGGCGCTGCCCACCAGGGTCGCCGCCTGCCGCGCCGGTACGGTCCACGCCTGGCGCCGTACGCTCGCCGCCGTGTCCTGCGCAGGATCGAGGGGCCGGTCGCCCAGCAGCGGTTCTCCGGATTCCAGATCCAGCAGGGCCGTCCACTCGTCGAGTTCGGCCACCCGCGCCGCGTCCGTCGCCTGGGCGGCCAGGAGCTCCGTCCACCGGCGGAAGGACGTGCCCACGGGATCGAGCAGGGGCTTCCGTCCCGCCGCTACGGCCTCGCAGGCGGCGGCCAGATCCGGCAGCAGGATGCGCCAGGACACGCCGTCCACCACCAGGTGGTGCGCTACGAACACCAGCCGGCCCGGCCGCGCGGGGCCCGCGTCCAGCCACACCAGCCGGACCATCGCGCCCGCGCCCGGATCCAGCCGCCCGACCGCTTCCAGCGCCGCCCGGTCGACTGCCTCCTCCAGGCCGTCGCCGGTCACGACCACCCGGGTGACCAGGCCCGCGGCGTCTGCCCACGGGCGCTCGCCGACCACGAGCCCCGGCTGCCCGTCGATCACCTCGGCGCGGGCCCGTAGCGCGCCGTGCGTATCGAGTACGGCCCGCAGCCCGGCTGCCAACACCTCTCGTCCCACGCCGGCCGGTACGGCGACCACGGTCCACTGCGCGAAGGCGCCGCCGAGCGCGTGCTCGCCCAGCGCCCGCATCACCGGCGTCCAGGCGACCGTCCCCACGCCCGTATCCGCGTCGCGCTCCCGTGCCTCTCCCTCAGGGGAAAGGCTCGCCAGCCCCGCAGGCGACTCGTGCTCGAAGACGTCCTGTGTGCTGAACACGAGGCCCGCGCGCCGCGCCCGCGCCACGAGCTGCATGGAGGTGATGGAGTCGCCGCCCAGCTCGAAGAAGCCGTCCTCGGCGCCCACCCGCTCCAGCCCGAGCACCTCGGCGAACAGGGCGCACAGGGTCTCCTCTGCGGCGGTCCGGGGCGCGCGGTCCGTCGTCCGCGCGGCGAAGTCGGGGGCGGGCAGCGCCTTGCGGTCGACCTTGCCGTTGCCGGTCACCGGCAGCGCGTCCAGCACGACCACGGCGGCGGGCACCATGTAGTCCGGCAGGAGCCGCGCGGCGTGCTCGCGGACCGCGCGCTCGTCGAGTTCGCCTCCGTCGGACACCACGTAGCCGATGAGGCGGCGCTCGCCCGGCCGGTCCTCGCGGGCCATGACCACGGCCTGACCGACGCCGACGCACCCCGCGAGCGCCGTCTCGACCTCGCCGGGCTCGACCCGGTAGCCGCGGACCTTGACCTGGGCGTCGGCCCGGCCGACGAACACCAGCTCGGCGTCGTCGTTCCAGCGGGCCAGGTCCCCGGTCCGGTACATCCGCTCGCCGGGGGCGAAGGGGCAGGCGACGAACCGTTCCGCCGTCAGCGCCGGCCGGCCCAGGTAGCCGCGGGCCAGGC
>NZ_JBHVHQ010001264.1:0-1763 GCF_042800135.1 Streptomyces sp. NPDC057654
GCCCGGGAGAATTCCCGGTCGGCTCGACTTCTGTGCTCGCTTGCCGCGCACCAACCTCACTCGCGGAGAGCTTCCGCGAGCGCTCTCATATTCGTGATGACAGCCCCCGCACCCGCCGCCGAAAGAGCCGCAGCCTTCCCAGGCTTATTCGCGAAGCCAATGGCCATCGTGTTCGCTGCGTGCGAGGCTTCGACGTCGGTGACGGAGTCGCCGACCAGAACGCAGCGCGCAGGCACCGCGGCCAGCGCGCGAATGGCCTCGGAGATGGGGTACGGGTCCGGCTTCATCAGATCCGGCCGCCCCTTCGGACGCCCCACGACGTCTCGCACGAGGTCCAACAGTCCATGACTGCCGAGGAATTCACGTACGCACTCGGCCGAGTTATTGCTGACGGCGACAACCTCGCGACCGGATTCGCAAGCAGCGCGCAGCGCATCGACGGCGCCCTCAACGGGATCTCCCGCAACTGCGACCGCTGACAACTCCGCCGCGATCAGTTCCTTCTCAACAGAGGCGAGCAGCGCAGGACCGCCCTGCTGCGAAATCCGCAAGACCTCGATGGGGTCGTCCGTCGCAGCCGCCTTCGCGGCCAGTTCGGCGTCATGAGCAGCGATGACGCTGCTCAACTGGTCAGCCACCTCGGGGGCCGGCAGTCCAGAGAATACGTCGCAGATAGGCCCGTCGAAGTCGAAGAGAACGACTTCGCAAGCCGCGACCGTGGCGGTGAGGCTATCGCTCGCCATCAGGGTTGTAATCCCTTCCGATGGTGTTCCATACGCTGTCGAACCACATGCGTGCCTGATCGACCTGCTGTGCCCCATCCGAGGGCTCCCCATCGTTCACCGAGTGGTGGAAGAGCGTCGCGTCTTTGCCGACGAAGTCGAAGATTTCGATGGCTTCGCCCTGAGCGACGACCTTGTTGGGCTGGATCGGGTAATACCCGAAGAAGACGTCCGATTCGTTGATCACGTAGAGCTTGAAGAACTGCGTTCCGCTGTGCACGCGAACGCTTACCTTGCCCTCGGAGATCAGGCCGAGGTGACTCAGCTCGCTCACCGCGTCCGAGATACTCCGGGTGTAGCCGAGCATGATGTCGCGCATCCGGTGGCGCAGCCGCGGATCGTCGGCGCAGTCCGCCTTGCGCACGGGAGCGGCCTGGGGGACCTCCATGTCAGGGACCAGGATCCTGATCTCGACGCTGGTCGGCGTCAGCCGCCCTACGCGGATCTTGTCCAGCGGTTCTTGCAGGGCACCGTGCAGGGTCTCGCTCGAAAAGCCGGCGAAGTCGATGGTGACTCTCTCGGCGGCGAAGGCTTGCTCGACGTACGGCCGCAGCCCGGCCGGCCGCT
The DNA here is from genome assembly GCF_042800135.1 of Streptomyces sp. NPDC057654. NCBI lineage: Bacteria > Bacillati > Actinomycetota > Actinomycetes > Kitasatosporales > Streptomycetaceae > Streptomyces > Streptomyces sp. NPDC057654. Next base: position 1,350 of record NZ_JBHVHQ010001264.1, read on the forward strand.
CGGTCCGGCTCCGCACGAAGACGCCGCTGCCTTTGCGGGAGACGACAAGGCCGTCGTCTTCGAGGTCTCGGATCGCGCGCTGGATCGTGGCGCGGGCGAATCCGAAGTGCTCGGTCAGCACCTTGTGAGAAGGCAACTTGTCCCCCGGGGCCAGGCGCCGGGTGCGGATGGCTGCGCCGAGGTTGCTCGCCACCTGCTCGTAAGGCGGCCGGTCGTCGTCCGGGTCCAGGGGCTCTGGGGTGAAGGCCATGTCCCCGATGCTACGTGCCACACCGCCATTAGGGCAGTCAGGTTAGACAGGTGTTGACATGACTAGCCATGATGCCTACGTTGAATCTGCGCCCACCGGGCTAGCCAGGATGGTCTGGCTAGCTGCCGGCTGCGCGCATCCGCACGTCAAGGGCCCCGCTCAGG
>NZ_JBHVHQ010001265.1:0-1759 GCF_042800135.1 Streptomyces sp. NPDC057654
GTCCATGCCGGTGGTGGGCTCGTCGAGTACGAGCATGGGCCGCTCCCCCACCAGCGCCGCGGCGAAGCAGGCGAGCCGGCGCTGGCCGCCGGAGAGCTTCTTCAGCGGGCGGCCGGCGATGGGGGCGAGCCCCAGCTCGTCGAGGACCGCGTCGCGCTCGGCGCGGGCCGTGCGCAGATCCAGGCCGCGCAGCCGGCCGGTGGTCTCGGCGGCGAGGGCGACGGTCAGCTCGTCCAGGGCGCTGGACTCCTGCCCGAGGTAGCCGATCAGGCGGGATGCGCGCTCGGGGTGGCGGACCAGGTCGTGGCCGAGGAGCTCGACGCTGCCGCCGTCGGGGCGCAGCAGGCCGGTGAGCTGGCGTACGAGGGTGGACTTGCCGGCGCCGTTGGGGCCGAGCAGCCCGAAGATCTCACCGCGCCGTACGTCGAGGTCGACGCCGTCGCTGGCCCGTATGGCGGGCGCGTCGGCGGCGCCGCGGCGGCCGCGTGCGGCGGGATAGGTCTTGACCAGACCGCGCACGGTGCACACCGCGTCGCCCGTCACCTCGCCGCCGGAGCTCCGCTCCGCCACTCTCGCGCCCGTCCTCACGAGCTACGAGGGTACGCGCCCACCCGCCCCACCCGCGCCGCGGGCCCCGGCACCCCCGCTGCGCGGGAGCCCGCTTGCGCCCACCCCCCGGCCGCCGCCCTGTGGCACGCCGCGCCGCTCCGCGGAGCCCGCCCAGTTGCGCCCTGCCCCCGTGTCGCACCCGGCAGCCGTCGCCCGGGGGCGGGCCCGCCCCTGGAACGCTCCGCCGCGCGGGTCCGCCGAGCACGGCCCCGTACTCGGGCCACCGCCCGTCACCGCTCAGGCGCGCAGGTCCGCCCGCGCGCAGCGCCCGTACGCGGGCCCTGCCCCGCACCCCGCCGCCGGAGCGGCCAAGCCGACTGCCTCAGCCGGGCCGGTACGGCCGGTGCACCCGGCACGGCCGAGGCGTCCGGCTGGGGACGCTCAGTCCCCGGCCGGTGAGTGCTCGGCGGTCGTGCGGGAGTCGAGTTCGCGCCAGAAGCCGGCGCGGATCGCGTAGCGGTCGTGTTCGTCGATCTGGTCGTCCTTGTGGGCGAGGAGACCGAAGCGGGCGGCGTAGCGGAGGAGTTCGCCGTCGATGCGGTGCGGGATGCGGGGGTATTCGGTGGAGATCAGCTGGAGGTGCGAAGTGTCGGAGAGGCGCTCGGTCCAGCGCCGCGCGAAGACCTGGCCGACCTCGAAGGGGTCGCCGCCGACGGTGGTGATGTCCTCTTCCCGGTCGGCCCAGCGCTGCTCGGCGCTGGTGAGCTGGGCGAGCGTGGGCAGGGCCGCGGTCTCGGAGGGCTCGCCGCCGCCCGGTCCGGAGCTCCGCTCCACCCAGCCTTTGTCGGAGGACCACCGCAGCGTGGCGCTGGGGACCGGCTGCTGGACCGGCGGGGAGCCTGAGCCGCGCCCCGGCCCGAGGCCGGCGAGGTCCTTGGGGGTGGGCACGCCCGTGGGCATCCCCGTGGGCGCCGCCTTGCCGCCGGCCGGCTCGGCGACCGTGGAAGGGTCCGGCCGGGACCGCGGGTCGCCGTCGGCGGGGCCGGCCGGCGGGCCCGCGCCGTTGCGCTGGGGCGTCCGCTCGACCGTGCCGTTGCCCGAGACGGCCGCTGCGGCGGCCGCCGTCTCGGGGAGCGGCGCGGAGAGGATGGCCGCGATCTCCGGACGCGGCACCGGCGGCGGCGCGCAGGCCCCGCTGAGCTCCTTGGTC
>NZ_JBHVHQ010001266.1:0-1750 GCF_042800135.1 Streptomyces sp. NPDC057654
GGCCCGGCGGGCCGCTCCCGTCAGCCGAGCGCCGCCGCCCTCGTCCGCAGGTGATCGTGGAGACCGCCGTGCGGCTCCGCCGCCGGCAGCCACTCCTTGCGGAGCGTGGCCACACAGGTGTAGTTGCTGTCGCAGACGTTCGCGAGCGGGGACTCGACCGCTTGCGTCACGACCTGGTAGGCGTCCAGTTCGCTCAGGCCGTAGTCCCGCGCCAGCCACTGGATCAGGTCCAGCTGGGAGATGCGGAACGCGTCCTCCAGCGGGCGCGCCGAGCCCGTCGAGATGATGTGGGTGTCCGACTCCAGGCGCGGCCAGGGGGTGGAGACGCCCTTGAGCAGCTCCACGATCACGACGCTGTGCATCGCCGTCTCGACCGCGACGCCGCACGTCTCGCCCTCGCCCTGGCGGGCGTGGCCGTCGCCCAGGCTGAAGAGGGCGCCTTCGACGTTGACGCCGAGGTAGCAGGTGACGCCCGCGCGCATCTCGGGCGTGTCCATGTTGCCGCCGTGCGCGTCCGGGACAAGCGCGGAGCGAACCTCCAGATTCGCGGGCGCGACGCCGACAGTGCCGTGCATCGGGTCCATCGGGAAGGTGAGTTCCAGCTCGCTGTCGCGGGCCGTGAAGCGGCACTCGCGGCGCTCGCGGTCCAGCTGCCAGATCCAGACGGCTTCGGGGAGCGGCGGGTGCAGGGCGGCGGTGGCGTGGGTGGCCGTCAGGGCGCCGAAGAGCGGCACAGTGGTGGAGGCGGCCCAGTCCCGGCGGGGTTCGATGGAGACGAAGTGAACGGCCAGGGTGTCGCCGGGCTCCGCGCCCTCGACGTAGAAGGGGCCGGTCTGCGGGTTGACGAACGGGAACTCGCAGACCGCGGAGACCAGGTCCTTCTCCGTCCGTACCCGGCCGCCGAAGCAGTCCTCGGTGAAGACGTCGAGGACGGTGCCGGGCGCGATACGGGCCACCGGCGCGGCGCCGCCGAACGTCCACGCGTAGTCCTGTTCGCCGGGCCGGACGGTGACGATCCGGGGGTCTGAAACGGGGTCGTTCATACGGGCTCCTGGTCACGGTGTGCGTTACGGCGTGCGTCGCGGTGGGATGGGGTCGCGGGAATCGGTGACTCGGATGTCACTCGTCGCTCCCCTCCCCCACCGCTCTTGATCTTCCTGTCCCCCGCCTCCAAGAGGGTAGGGAGGCGGCGGCGGTTGCGGAAGACTCCGTGCCCGTCCAGGTCAGCGGGGTGTTCAGGCGGCGGCCGGGGCCGGGTACGCGCCGCTGAGGAGGCGGCCCGCCTCGGGGACCACCGTCGGCAGGCCCAGTTCGGTGAGGATGCGGTGGACCGTGGCCGTCGCCGCCGACAGGACCGGCAGCCCCGACGCGTCCTCCACATGCTGGATCGCCGACAGCGAGGGCATCTGCACACACGCGGAGAGCACGATCGCCTCCGCGCCGGCCAGGTTCAGCCGCCGCCAGTGCTCGCGCAGCGCGTCCGGATCGAGGCGGGCCACCGCGAGGTTGTCGGGGACCTCCAGGCTCAGCGCGTCCACGACCTCGGTCCCGGCGTCCTGAAGATAGCCGGTGACCATGGCGGTCAGGTCCTTCATATACGGGGTGACGACGGCCACCCGCCGAGCGCCGAGCGCCTCGATGCCGCTCAGCAGCGCCCCGGCGCTGGAGACGACCGGGGCCTGTGACCCCTCCCCCCGGAGCGCGGCCTCGATCTCCGCCGCCGCCACGCCCTGGGGGGCGGGGCCCGGCG
>NZ_JBHVHQ010001267.1:0-1747 GCF_042800135.1 Streptomyces sp. NPDC057654
GTCGATCAACTCCCCGCCGCCGACCCCGTCGGCCACCACATAGGCGACGATCTCCTGCCCGAGATCCTCGTGCGGGACGCCGACGACCGCCGCCTCGCGCACCGCCGGATGGTCGAGCAGCGCGTTCTCCACCTCGCCCGCGCCGATCCGGTAGCCGCCCGACTTGATCAGGTCGGTGGAGGCGCGGCCGACGATGCGGTGCGCGCCGTCCGCATCGACGGCCGCGATGTCGCCCGTACGGAACCAGCCGTCAGCCGTGAAGGCGGCGGCCGTGGCCTCGGGGCGGCCGAGGTAGCCGTCGAAGAGCGTCGGGCCGCCGATCTCCAGCTCGCCGATCTCCGCGCCCGGCTCGGCGGCGATCCGGGTGCGTACGCCCGTGATCGGCGTCCCCACGTAGCCGGGCCGCCGCTCGCCGTCGGCGCGGACGGCCACGGTGATCAGCGTCTCGGTCATGCCGTACCGCTCCACGGGCCGCTGCCCGGTGAGCGCTTCGAGGTCGCGGAAGACGGGGGCGGGCAGCGCCGCGCTCCCCGACACCAGCAGCCGGGCCCCGGCCAGGGCGCGCGCGGCGTCGTGGTCGCGGGCCACCCGGCCCCAGACCGTGGGCACCCCGAAGTACAGGCTGCCGCCCGCCGCCGCGTACGCCTGCGGGGTCGGGCGGCCGGTGTGGACGAGGCGGCAGCCGGTGCGCAGCGCCCCGAGCACGCCGAGGATCAGTCCGTGCACATGGAACAGCGGCAGCCCGTGGACGAGCGTGTCCTCGGCGGTCCACTGCCAGGCGTCCGCGAGGCCGTCGAGCCCGGCGGCGACGGGTGGGCCCCGTGTGCCACCGCCGCCCCCCGCCCCCCCCCCGCCCCCCCCCCGCGACCCGGAATCCGGCGCGCTCCCCCATGTCCACGGCGAGCTCCTCGCCCGCCCCGAGCACGATCTCCGCGCCCGAGTCGCGCAGGATGTGGTCCCGCTCGGCGGGCCCCGAGTCCGGCGGCAGCAGCACCACGGGCACCCCGGCCAGCAGGCCGCCGACCACGGCGGCCACCGTCTCCAGCGTGGCGTCGGCCCGTACGGCCACGGACTTCGCACCGGCGATACGGGCCGCCACCGCGCCGCCCGCGCCCAGCAGGTCCGCGCGGGAGCAGGGGCGGCCCGCGACGGACAGCGCGTCGGGGCGGTCGGGGGCGTCGGGGTCCGTCAGAGAGGTCAGCAGGGATGCGGAGTCGTGCACGGCTGCTCCTTCCACGGGGCCGGGCCGGCCCCACCGCGAATACGGGGGTTAGCCCCACTTCCTCGGGGCCTCGCCGACCGTATCGTTACCGGTATGACGGCCCGCGACCCAGAGTTGAAGAAGGAGCTCGACGCCACCTTGCAGACCCGCAAGGAGCTGGGCGTGGAGTACGAGTCGGAGCTGGTCGACTCTTTCCTGGAGAAGGTCGAGCAGAAGCTCGACGGAACGCTCGACAAGCGGGTGCGACGCCGGCTCGCCGAGCAGCAGATGTCGACGGCCCGGGGCCCGCAGCGGCGGCCGGGCGCCGATCCCGGGGTGGACAGCTTCGGCGAGCGGTTCGGCTTCGCGACGGTCTCGCTGGTGCTCGCCATCCCGCTGTCCGCGATCGGCGCGGTCAACGCGGGCCTGGCGGGGCTGCTGGTGACCTGGGTCGGCATCGTCGGCGTCAATGTCGTGAACGCGGCGGGGTACGTGCCGTGGTTCCGGCAGCGCGTCCGCAAGTCGGACGACGACTGGTCGTAGACC
>NZ_JBHVHQ010001268.1:0-1746 GCF_042800135.1 Streptomyces sp. NPDC057654
CAACCGAAAACAACACTCCAGAAATCCTTGGAGACAAGGGGGAACATTATTTAAGGAGCGGTCGCGGCGCCGGTCCGGGAGTCGCGATAGGAACAAGATCCAGCCAATACCCGTGTGGTTGTCAGTGGCTGTGGCCATACTGACGGGCCGGGTACTTCGTCGCCCGTCCCGCCGGGCGGGGCGGCGCCGGCCGCCAGTGACCGAGGGGGAGGTCTTGTGTCAAACCCGCCGACCGGGAGCGCCGCGCCGCAGCCGCCCGGACCCGCGCGCACGTCCGCGCCGACGGCCGAACGCACCGGGCCCGCCGGGTTCCCCGGCCCCCGTACGGGCGTGCTCGCCCAGGCCGCCCCGGCCTCCTCGGAGGCGGCGCCCCGCCGCAAGGCGTGGCGCGAGGGGCTCGACCGGCTGCGGACGGGGGCGACCACGGAGCCGGGGCGGCTGCGCGTCATCGGGGCCGTACTGGCCGTGCTCGTCCTGGTGTTCGGAGCGGTGACGGCCTGGCAGGTCACCGAGCGGGCGACGGCGGCGGACTCCGTGAAGGACCGCAGCCAGCCGCTCAGCGCGAACGCCGCGGACATCTACCGCTCGCTGGCGGACGCCGACGCCACGGCGGCCGGCGGGTTCCTCGCGGACGGCCATGAGCCGCGCGAGGTCCGCCGCCGGTACGAGCGCGACATCGGCCGCGCCTCCGACCTGCTGGTGAAGGCCGGAGCGCACACCTCCGGCTCGCAGGAGGCGCGCGTCCAGATAGCGAAGCTGAACCACCAACTCCCCTTCTATACGGGGTACATCGAGTCCGCACGGGCCAACAACCGGCAGGGCCTGCCGCTCGGCGGCGCCTATCTGCGGTACGCGAGCGAGACGATGCGCGGCGAGCTGCTGCCCGCCGCCTCCAGGCTGTACGAGACGGAGACGGCGCGGCTGGGCTCCGACTACGGGGACGCCAAGTCCTGGCCGTGGGCGGCGACCGGTGTCGGCCTGCTCACCCTGGGCGCGCTCGGCTGGGCGCAGCGCCGCGACTACCGCCGTACGAACCGGGTGTTCAACCAGGGGCTGCTGGCCGCGACCGCCGCGTCCACGGTGGTGCTGCTGTGGCTGGTGGTCGGCCACTCCCTGGCCCGCGCGGGGCTCAACGAGTCCTCCACGCACGGCGCGCGGTCCCTCCAGGTGCTCAACGAGGCCCGGATCGGCACGCTCCAGGCCCGCGGCGACGAGAACCTGACCCTGGTGGCCCGTGGCGCCAAGCTGACCCCGGACGGCGACGACGCGTACGAGGTCAGCTTCAAGGCGGGCATGCGCCGGCTCGTCGGTTCCGGAACCGACGGCGCGGCGGCCGAGGACAGCCTGCTGGACCGCGCCAAGGATCTGGCCGACGACACGAAGGGCAGCGCCCCGGTGGCCAAAGCCCTCAAGGATGTACGGGAGTGGCAGCGGCGGCACGCGGACGCGCGCGCGACGGACGACAGCGGGGACTACGAGCACGCGCTGCCCAAGGTGATCGGCGCGAAGGACAGCACGGGCGAGTGCTTCGACCGGGTGGACCAGGAGCTGGCGGACGCCGTGGGACACGAACAGAACGAGTTCAACCGCGCGGCCGGGGACGGGCGCGGGGCGCTGGAGTGGATGGCGGCCGGCGCCGTCGTACTGGCCGTGCTCGGCGCGGCCGGCACGGTGCTGGGCATCGGCCGCAGGCTCTCGGAGTACCGGTGACAGGGGGCGTGGGAATGCGCGCGGGCGAGTCGGGGC
>NZ_JBHVHQ010001269.1:0-1745 GCF_042800135.1 Streptomyces sp. NPDC057654
GGAACGTGACGGTGTACCGCACGCTGAGCTTCGCCTAGAACACACCGGCCTCCGGGGCCTCTCGCGCGGGGACCGGGTGCCCGCGACGGCGCTCGGCGCGGACGCGGGGTGCCAGGTGCCGCCCGTGCACGACGCGGAGGTCATAAGGACGGTGCACCGGGTCGGCGACGGCCTGGGCGTCGGCGACAAGGTGATGCTCGCCGGGTTCGAGGCCGGCTGGGTCGAATCCCACATGAACAACCTGGCGTGCGGCGACCGGGACTCCGTCGGCGTCTTCCAGCAGCGGCCGAGCCAGGGCTGGGGCACGCCCGAGCAGTGCATGGACGTGGCGTACGCGGCGAACTCGTTCTTCACCCGGGCCGTCGCCGTCGACCGCGGCCACCCCGCCTGGACCGCGGGCCAGGTCGCGCAGGAGGTCCAGCGGTCCGCGTTCCCCGACCGGTACGACGCGGCGGAGGCCAAGGCCCGCGCGCTGCTCGACGCGGCTGACGAGCCGGGCGACGACTCCGAGGGCTGACCTCCGGTCAGAGCGTCCCCGCCGGCCCGACGCCCCTCTGGTCAGTGTGTCCCGCCAGCCCGGCCGTCCTCTGGGCAGAGCGTCACCCGCCGTGCGCGAAGCTCCCGCACGGCCGTCCGTTTCCCCTGCTCCCCGCGGTCCGCCGAGAGGCGGACCGCCGCGAATGGCCGAACCATGGGTAGGAGCCCGCGAAACCGAGCAGGAGACAGATCATGACGCGACCCAGGATCCTCATCGTCGGTGGCGGCTTCGCCGGAGTCGAGTGCGCCCGCAGGCTGGAGCGCACCCTGGCCCCTGGAGAGGCGGAGATCGCCCTTGTCGCCCCCTTCAGCTATCAGCTCTATCTGCCCCTGTTGCCCCAAGTGGCCTCCGGAGTGCTCACCCCGCAGTCGGTCGCGGTCTCCCTGCGGCGCGGGCTGCGGCGCACCCGGATCATCCCCGGCGGCGCGATCGGCGTGGACGGCTCGGCCAAGGTCTGCGTGATCCGGAAGATCACCGACGAGGTCGTCGACGAGTCCTACGACTACATCGTGCTCGCCCCCGGCTCCGTCACCCGGACCTTCGACATCCCGGGCCTGACCGAGTACGGGCGCGGCATGAAGACGCTCGCCGAGGCCGCGTACGTACGCGACCACGTCATCGCCCAGCTCGACCTCGCCGACGCGGCCACCGACGAGGCCGAGCGGGTCTCACGGCTCCAGTTCATCGTGGTCGGCGGCGGCTACGCGGGCACCGAGACCGCCGCCTGCCTCCAGCGCGTCACCACCGCGGCGGCCACCCGCTACCCCCGCCTGGACCCGAAGCTCATCAAGTGGCACCTCATCGACGTCGCGCCCAAGCTGATGCCCGAACTCGGCGACAAGCTCGGCGCCGACGCCATGGAGGTGCTCCAGCGCCGCGGCATCGAGATCTCCCTCGGCGTCTCCGTCGCCGAGGCCGGGCCCGAGACGGTCACCCTCACCGACGGCCGCGAACTGCCCTGCCGCACCCTGATCTGGACCGCGGGCGTCGCCGCGAGCCCGCTGGTGGCCACCCTCGACGCGGAGACCGTACGCGGCCGGCTCGCCGTCACCGACCGGATGACGCTGCCCGGCTTCGACGGCGTCTTCGCCCTCGGCGACTGCGCCGCCGTGCCCGACGTCGCCAAGGGCGACGGGGCGATCTGCCCGCCCACGGCGCAGCACGCGCAGCGCCAGGGCAAGGCGGTCGCCGACAACCTCACCGCCAC
>NZ_JBHVHQ010001270.1:0-1741 GCF_042800135.1 Streptomyces sp. NPDC057654
GCTCTATGCACACGGCCGCGCTGGTCGCTGCGGGGGTGAGCGCGGTGGCTTTGGTCATCACGGTGGTTGCGCGTGGGGCCGGGCGTTCGGACGCGCGGGTTGTTGCGTCTTCTTCCTCCGATGGCGCTGACGCTGATTCTGATTCTGGCTCTGGTTCTGGCTCTGGAGTGTCGGCTTCGGTTGTTCGGTCTCGCTGATTGCGGCCGTTCGTTGGTGTTCATTTGCATGCTCTGCTAAAAATTAGCTTGCTAATTAGTTAATTTAGTAAGCTAACGGAGGTGGGGTGGAGCGGTGACTGTGGAGGGTGTGAGATGTCGGACTCGGTGGTGGGCGCGGGCGCGGGCGCGAATGGTGGCCTGGATGGCAGCTCGGGTGTGGAGGAGCTGGCGCTGGCCGCCGACGCGCTCTTCTATGCGATGCGCCGCGCCCGCTCGGCCGCCGGGCAGGAGGGCTCCGGCCTGACCCTCGCCCAGTTGGCGCTGCTCAACCCGTTGGCGGGGGAGCAGGAGTTGCCGGTGGGGCAGTTGGCCGCTGCGGCGGACGTCAGCGTTCCCACCGCCACGCGGATGCTTCAGCAGTTGGAAGGGAAGGGCAGCGTGGCGCGGCGGCGCTCGCCCGCCGACGAGCGCCGGGTTCTGGTCAGCCTCACCGCAAAGGGGGCCGAGCAGCTCGCGGCCGTACAGGCTCGGCTCCGCGAGCGTCAGGCGCGCCTCGCGCAGTTTCCACCGGCTGAGCGGGTGCAACTCGCTGGTCAACTTCGTCGATTGACTGATTTGATCGCAGATACGGATGACTGACCTATTGGTTGCAGCCGGCTGTCGGGGGGTGCCGCGAGTTGTATTCGAGAGTGGAGGGGGACGTTACCTATGCCCATTACGTTGAACCACACCATTGTTCCGGCCGTTGATAATGAGGCGGCTGCGCGGTTTTTCGCCTCTGTCATGGGGCTGGAGTACGGGGGATTGGATCGGCATTTCGCGCCGGTGCGGGTGAATGAGTCGCTGACGCTGGACTTCATGTGTGTGGAGAACCCTGTCGGGCATCACCTGGCGTTCGACGTCGACTCATCGACCTTTGACGGGATCCTGGCCCGCATCCGCGCCGCCGGTGTGCCGTACGGCAGCGACCCCAACGAGCCGGACAATGGTCGGATCGACCATCCGCTGTGCCCGCGCGGGCTGTATTTCGTCGATGACGCCCGCAATCTTTATGAGGTCATGTCGTCCGGGTGACGGGCCCTTCGGGGGTGCTGGTGCTGGTGCTGATGCTGTGTGCTGCCGCGTGGGGCGGGATTGGGGGTGGATGGGTGCGGGCTTCGTCTCGGACCCTCCGGGTCCAGGGCGCTGGCTGCTGCCGCGATGGGGTGGGGTGGGTTCTTCGTCTGGCGGTGGGGTGCTGCCGCGTGGGGCGGCATTCTGCTCGGCCTGCTGCCGCTTTCGTCTCGGGCCCTCCGGACCCAGAGCGCCAGCAGCGGGAGGGGAAGGGGCGGGGCGGATGCCGGTTTGCTGCCTGACGGGTGGGTGCGTGGCCGAGGTCAAGGCTGGCTCCGCTGCGCTGCGCCGCTGGCTGCTGCCGCGATGAGGTCGGGGTGAGTTCTTCGGGTGCGGGGGCGTTTCGGGCCTGCGGCCCACGGCAGGTGAAGTGAGGGGCGCGCTGCGCTGCGCCTGGGGGCGGCTGGCCGTCCGGGGGCGGTTTCCGCCCGTGCAAAGAGGGCCCTTGGCTGGGGAAACTCCACTCCGAC
>NZ_JBHVHQ010001271.1:0-1736 GCF_042800135.1 Streptomyces sp. NPDC057654
CCCGGAGGACGATCGCCTTCCGGGGGCCTGCCCCTTCCCGTACCCGCTTCGGAGCCTGCGTCTCGCCCCCCTCGGGCCGGACGGCTTCCTGCATATGCCGGTGAATGACATATGGTGGCGTCATGACGAACCGTGCCATGCAGGAACCGACCCTGCTGCTCCTCACCGCTCTCGCCGACGAGCCGCGGCACGGCTACGCGGCGGCGCGCGAGGTGGAGTCGATCTCCGGCGGGCGGGTGAAGATGCGGACCGGCACGCTGTACGGGGCGCTGGAGCGTCTGCTCCAGCAGGGGCTGATCCAGGTGCACAAGGAAGAGGTCGTCGACAGTCGCCTGCGGCGCACCTACACCTTGACCGCTCCCGGTCGTGCGGCACTGGCCGCCGAGGCCGAACGGATCGCGGCCACCGCGCGCGAGGCCACACGGCGCCTGGGCGCCACCGGCAAGGCGGCCACCGCGTGAGCCCCGCACTGCTGCGCCTGTATCCGGCCGGCTTCCGCCACGCTTTCGGCGACGAGATAGCCGAGTCCTACCGGGAGGCGACCGAGGGAGCAGGCCGGTGGGCCCGTCTCCGCGAAGCCGCCGGCATCGCCACGCACGCCGTGCGGCTGCGCCTCGGCCTCGGCTCCGCGCACCCGGGCGGACGACTCTCCGCGGCCATCGCGCCTTTCGCCCTGGCCGCGACGGCCGCCTACGCCGCCTTCAACCTCATCGAGAGCGTCGGAAACTGGTACGTGATGCGCGCCGCGGGCACCGGCGGCCCTGTGGTCTCGCTCGTGAACCTCTTGAACGTCTGCTACGTGTTGGCTCTGTTCGGCGCGGTGGCAGCGCTGGCCGGGCACTACCTTCCCGGCGCGCTGTGTGCGGCCGCCGGAGCGGTGGGCAGCTCGGTGAGCTTCCTCATCCCGCTCCGGCACATGGGGATCGACCTGCGGTGGGAACTCGTGGGTTTCCTGCTCGCGCCGATCCTTATCGCCGCGCTCCCGCTGGCCTGCCCGCCCGACCAACGCCCGGCCCGCCGGGCGAGCGGCGCGGCGGGAACGCTCGCGCTGCTGGTGTGGGCCGCCCTTCTGGTGGGCGCGGTCGCCGTCATCGACCCGCTCGGGATCGGCCTGTTCATCCCCTGGCAGTTCGGCGTCCCGACGTTCGCGGCCCTGTTCCTGGTGGGCCGCCGCGTCATCGCCGGAATCCGGACCACGCCGCAACTCATCTGTGCCGCCGCGCCGTTCGTCGTGACGATCTACTTCTCCGGATGGGCGCAGGGTCAGGGGATCCTGGTGCTCCTCGGCGCCCTCGCTGTCACCGCCACGGCCCTGCGGCTTCGGCGCGGCAGGGGCTCCGGCACAGTGACCCCCGCCTGACCACCAGCGGATCGCCGGACGTCGGGTCGCAGCGGGCAGACGTGACGTTCGGCCTCATGGCCCCGGCCACACCGGCCCGCCGCCCCACCGGTGGCGGCAGGCCGAGGAAGAAGCGCGCGAGGAAATGACCACGTGCGCCGCCTTGGCGCAGAACCGATCGCCCCCGCTTTCCCTGCCCGCTGCCGCCCGGCGACCGGGAGACATCCCCCTCTCCTCCCCCTACGGACGGCCTTCTTCGACCGGCTGCCCGGCCACAGGAAACTTCCCATGCCCACCTCCGTACGCACCCCAGCCGCCCACAGCCCGTCCCCGGAAACCGGCCGGCGACTATCCCGCGCGTCGGCCAGGGGCGGGCGCCTGGCCGCAGTCGACGGGC
>NZ_JBHVHQ010001272.1:0-1734 GCF_042800135.1 Streptomyces sp. NPDC057654
ATAACTGTCAGGTTTGATCTGCGGTGCTGCTCTCGGCAGACCCAAGGCGGGCCTTCAGTTGGTCGAGAGTGCGTGCAGGTGATCCGGACATCGATGTGACGACGATCTTGTGGAGATCGAGAATCCGGTGGCCGTCTTGGAATTGGTTGGACAGGTTGGTAAGGGTGACTCCCAGCAGGTGGGCCATGAGGGTGCTGGTCACGGCCCCGCGGCGGCGGAGCAATGCGGTCAGGAGTCGATGGAAGTGGTCCAGGCTGCTGGTCTGTGGGTGGAGATAGCTGCGCGGGCAGTGGAAACGGCGCTGGAAGAACGCCTCGGCCAGTGCGTCCCAGTACGGCTCCGAGACCTCCACCAGGTGCGCGAAGTCCGAGCGCGGCATGCCGGTCAACACCGGATCGGTGAGCATCAAGGTCACGGCCGGATCAATCGGTTGGCGGGTCGGTAGCCCCTGGGAACGCCTCGCGCAGTCGTGGGCCAAGGTGTAGTTCCACTCGCCGTGGAAGGCATCGGGCGTGATCGGCAGGGCGTGGAACTCGGCCGACGTCACAGTGGTGCCCAGTGGGTAGCTGCCGGTGTCAAGCTCGGCGCCGATCGTCAGGCCAGCCCCGGTGGTCGACGCAGCGATCGTCTCGATGGCGACTTGGTAGCTGGTCAGCGGCTGGCCGCGCCAGTTGGCGGTGATGAGGCAGAACATCCGGTGCTCGATCTTGTTCCACTTCGAGGTCCCGGGAGGAAAGTGGCACACCGTGATCTGCAGGCCGCTCTCGTGGGCGAAGGCGTGCAGTTGCTTCTTCCAGGTCCAGTAGCGGGGGTTGTTCGAGCCGCCGGAGTCCGCCGTGATCAGCAGCCGGGTGGCGCGCGGGTGATCGAGTCGCCCATGCCGGCGCCACCAACGACGGATGGACTCCACGGCGAACGCGGCGGTGTCATGGTCGGTTCCGATGTTCACCCAACCGGCGTTGATGGCAAGGTCGTAGATGCCGTAGGGGATGGCAACCGGCTGGTCGTCGGCGATGAGGTGGGAGTGGCAGTCCACCTTGATCGGATCCTTGCCGGGGCGCCAGGTACGTCCGGGCCGGTCGCGGTTGCCGATCCACTCCTTGGCCTTGGTGTCCACGCTGATCACGGGCTGATCGGCATCGAGGAAAGCAGCGGCCGCGGCGCTGATGTGAGTGAACTGGGCGTCGCGGTCCGGATGGCGGGCGCCTTCGGTGGTTTTGGCAGTGCCTTGCAGGCTGTATCCCATCTTGTGCAGGAGATGGCCGACGGTCGTGGCACTGATCGGGTGGCCCTGGGCGGTCAGTGCCCGGGCCAGGTTGCGCAGAGACCGTGTGGTCCAGCGAAGCGGGGAGACCGGATCGCCGCGGGCGTGAGGCTCGATCAGCGCCTCGAGGGCCGGCAGCAGCCCGGGGTCGGTTGTTGTCAGCGGCTTGCGGCCAGCTCCTGGGGCACGGATGCGGTGGTTTGGCGCGGATGGCGCGACCAACTCGGCGATGCCGCGGGTGATGGTGGCGGTGCTGATGCCGGAGACAGCAGCCACCACGGTGATCCCGCCGTGGCCGAGCACAACGGCCTCGCTGGCCAGGTAGAGCCGGCGGCGCCGTTCATCGAGGTGCGGGAGGATCTGGTCGAACTTGGCCTGCAGTACGGTAGTTAGGGAGCGACGTTGCGGAGGCGTAGTCATAACCCAGCCTCCCACTACGCCCTGACCCGCAGATCAAACCTGACAGTTAC
>NZ_JBHVHQ010001273.1:0-1726 GCF_042800135.1 Streptomyces sp. NPDC057654
GGTACGGAGAGGATGTCGCCGGCGATCTGGAGGTCGCTCTCGACCACGGCGGGGGCGGCGGTCTGCGGGGCGCTGGCCGAAGGCGGTGTCGCGGCCTACGCGAGCGCCCGCCGCCGGGCCGCGGCCCTCAACCGCCGCGCCGCGGGCCGTGCGCTGACGCACCTCACCTCGCCGTGGAGCCGCACCGCGCAGCGCGTGGCCGCCGCCTCGGCCCCGCACTCGCGCCGCGCGGGCCGTTGGCTGGACGCCGCTCCGTACGGTCCGCGCGACGCCGGAATTCCCGGCAGCAAGTACTGAGTCGGCACCGTCGGCACAGCGGCTCATAAGCAACCGTCAGCCTCACGGCCACCCTCCCTTTCCGCGGCGGTTCCCCTAGCATGTGCGCGCAGCGTCGAGGTGTCGGGAGCTGGTGGCCGTGGCGGATCCGGGGCGGGTCGAGCACGATTTCGTGATCGTGGGCGCGGGGTCGGCGGGCAGCGTGATCGCGCGGCGCCTGCTCGACCGGGGGCGTTCGGTGCACATCCTGGAGGCCGGGCCGGCCGACGACGACCCGGACGTGCACAGCCCGCAGGGGTGGCCCCGACTGATGGGCTCGACGGTGGACTGGTCGGTCATGACCGTCCCTCAACGATACGCGAACAAGCGGCGATTGACCTGGCCGCGGGGCAAAGTGCTGGGCGGCAGCGGTTCGTTGAACGGGATGATCTACATACGCGGGCACCGTAGCGACTACGACGCCTGGGCGTACGGCGGTTGCCCCGGCTGGGACTGGGACAGCGTACTGCCGTACTTCCTGCGCTCCGAGGACCATGCCGACGGGCCGAGCGCCTGGCACGGCGGGGGCGGCCCGCTCCCCGTCTCCCGGATCACCGAGCCCCATCCCGCCGCCGAGGCGTTCGTGGCGGCGGCGGTCGATCTCGGTCACGCGCCGACGGACGACTTCAACGGCGAGCGGATGACGGGGGCGGGCTTCAACCACGTCACGATCCGCGACGGCCGGCGGATGAGCGCCTGGCGGAGCTTCGTGGCTCCGGTCGCCGCGCATCCGTCGCTGAAGGTGACCACCGCCGCACGGGCGCACCGGGTACTGCTGGAGGGCGGCCGGGCCGTCGGCGTCGAGTACGCGGCGGGCGGCGCGCTTCACCGGGCGTACGGGGCGGCGGAGGTGATCCTGTGCGGCGGGGTGATCGGTTCGGCGCAGTTGCTGCTGCTGTCGGGCATCGGGCCCGCGGACCAGCTCCGGCGCGTAGGGGTCGAGCCGGTCGCGGATCTCCCCGGGGTCGGCGCGAACCTCCATGACCATCTGCTGGTCAGCAATGTCTACGAGGCGTCGCGGCCGCTGCCCGACGGGCGGGCGAACCTCCTGGAGAGCCAGCTGTTCGCCGCCACGGACGCGCGGCGGCCGGGCCCCGACCTTCAGCCGCTGTTCATGCAGCTGGTGTATCCGGCCGAGTCCTATCCGGTGCCCGAGCACGGCTACACCATCGCCCCCGGCATCGTGCGGCCGCTGTCCCGCGGCGCCCTGCGGCTGGCCTCGGCCGATCCGGAGGCCGCGCCGCTGGTGGACCCGAATGTGCTGGCGGAGCCGCACGATCTGGAGTCGCTGGTGGACGCGGTGGAGCTGGCGCGGGAGATCGGCCGCAGTTCGCGGTTCGACGACTGGCGCAAGGCGGAGGCGGCTCCGGGTCCGGACGCCCGTACCCGCGCCGACCTGCGCGCCTATGTG
>NZ_JBHVHQ010001274.1:0-1720 GCF_042800135.1 Streptomyces sp. NPDC057654
GGCCTGGCATCTGCACGACCTCGCCGCGCAGCTGCCCGCCCAGCGCTCCGGCGGGCACACCAAGGACGAGCTGCTGGCGCTGGGTTACAACGCCGGGGCGGGGAACATGTCCGCGTTCGCCCACGGCGCGAAGCCGGGCCCGGCGGCCCAGTCCTACCTGGACCGCCTGCACCAGAACTGGGACAAGGCGGGAGAGGCCGTGAAGCACCCCGGCTGACCGGGGCCTTGGGGGCGCGTACGGACCCGCGTGCGTTCCCGCGTGCGTACGACGGCGCGCGTACGGGCGTACGTACCGGGCGTACGTACCGGGCGCGCCCCCGCCGCGTCGCTACGCCTGGAGCACGGCCTCCTCCGCGGGCCCCGACGGGTCCGGCCGCCCCGCCCGGTCCGTGCCCGCGAGCAGTGGCCAGCCGCCCGCCGGGGCGACCGCCACCGCCCGCCACCACGGGTCGACCGGCGGCGGCGACGCGGGCTCGAAGGGCTGGCCGGGGCGCGGGGCGGCGACCGTCGCGCCGGCCCGCTCGGCGGCGGCGACGGTGCCCTCGGCGGGCTCGTGCCACGGGTGCGGGGCGAGGTTGAAGGTGCCCCAGTGGATCGGCAGCATGACGCCGCCGGGCGCGCCGCCGATCTCCAGCGTCTCGCCGGGCGCCCCGGACGAGGCGCCCTGGAGGTCCCGGTGGGCGCGCATGCCCTCCTCGGGCGTCATGTGGATGTCCGGCCACATGTCGCTGTAGGCGCCGATCTGGATCATCGTCGCGTCGAACGGGCCGTACTCCGCGCCGATCTCCGCGAAGCCGGGGAAGTACCCGGTGTCGCCGCTGTGGAAGATCCGGTGCTCGGGCCCGGCCACCACCCAGGAGGCCCACAGAGTGTGCTGGGTGTTGCGCAGCCCGCGGCCGCAGAAGTGCCGGGCGGGGGTGGCGGTGAGGGTGAGGCCCGCGATCTTGGCCGATTCTCGCCAGTCCAGCTCGGTGGTGTGCTCGGCCGGTACGCCCCAGTGCTCCAGGTGGGCGCCGATGCCCAGCGGCACGACGAAGTGGGTGCCGGTGCGGGCCAGCGCCCGTACGGACGGCATGTCCAGGTGGTCGTAGTGGTCGTGGGAGATGACGACCGCGTCCACGCGGCCCAGTTCGCGCAGCGGCACCGGCGCCGGGTGCAGCCGGCGGGGGCCCACGAAGGCGAACGGCGAGCAGCGCTGCCCCCACACCGGGTCGAAGAGCACCCGCCGCCCGTCGATCTCCGCCAGCACGCTGGAATGGCCCATCCAGGTCAGCCGCAGCCCGGAGGCGGGCGGTTCGGCCAGGTCGGCGAGGGTCGTGGGGTATACCGGCACGTTCCCGTCCGGGGCCCGGCTCGCGCGCTCCTCCTTCTTGAAGTACGTGGGCAGGAACTTCAGCATCGAGCCGGAGGGGGCGACCGAGGCCGCGACCGGGTTGGTGAACACCCCGTCGGCGAAGTTCGGCGACCGCCGGATGCGCGCCATCCGCTCTCCGGACGGGTCGGCCCCGAATGCGGCGGGTCGCAGCGCGTCGAGCGGGGAGGTTTTCGGGCGGGAGCCGGTCACGGCGCCTCCAGAGTGAGGGGGCAGGTCACCCCATTATCTGTACGGTGCGCGCCCGCACGAGGTGATCTTCGTCAGGTCGGCTGCCGGTCCTCTCGGGCGGGCGGCCCGCGGCGCCCGCCCCGCCGTCCGGGTCCGCCCCCCCTGGTACGGGCCCGG